>NZ_MLQM01000056.1:0-27278 GCF_001854525.1 Mycobacterium talmoniae | reverse complement strand
CCCCCCCCGCCCCCGCCCCCGACAGAAGGCCACAAGCCGTCAACCCGACCATCGCGCCAAGGCCGCCCAGCCCGGTGGTGGGCACGGAGGGGGCGATCAGACCCAACGAGAGCTCGGTGATTTGGGTGATTTGCGGTTGGAAGGTGAGATATACCTCGCCCGCCCAACGGGGAATCCAATACGTCAGTATTTGATAGAGCGTCTCGAAGTTTTGCGCGCTGGGATGCGTCAACTCGTTCTCAAAAGCGCTGATGATTTTCCCGATGCGCTCTGACCACCAGCTGGGATCGGTGGGGCCGGGCCCCTCGTCTTGGCTTCCGCCGGAGTTATTGCTGCTGTTGGTTTTCACGATTTGCGGCGCGGGGGTGGTTTGTGGCGTGGCCACCACCGCGGTGGTGGCCACCGCTTGATAGGTCGTCATCGTCGCGGCCGCCTGCGTCCACATCCGCGCGTAGTCGGCCTCGTTCACGGCGATCGGAATCGTGTTCACGCCAAAGAAATTCGTCCCCACCAACACGGCGTGGATGGCGTGGTTGGCGGCCAACTCGGCCAACGTCGGCATGGCCGCCAACGCGGCGATGTAGGCCGCGGCCGCGGTCTCCTGGCTGGCGGCGGTCGCCGCGCTGTCGGCGCTGGCCTGCATCAGCCACGCCAGATACGGCACGTGCGCGGCCAGATACGACTCCGCGCTGGGGCCCTGCCACGCCCCGGACTGAACCGCCGCCAGCAGTTCGTTCAGTTCGGCGGCCGCGGTCTGATAGTCGACGCTCAACGAGGTCCACGCCCCCGCCGATGCCAGTAGCGGCCCCGGCCCAGGTCCGCTGCTCAACAACGCCGAATGCACCTCCGGCGGCGCGGCCATCCAGATCGGGAACGTCATTTTCGCCCGCCCACAACCGGGGTCGAGGTTGCGACCGCATGCACAGCGCCCGTGCATTCCACAGGTCGATTGTTCGCCGACGCGCTACGTTCCGCAATGGGCAATTGCGGACGATTCACCGGCATTCAATCCGGTTTTACGTGGACTGTGGCGGAGCCGTATCCGCAACAGCGACGGGGTTATCTCGCTCGGGGCAGACCGCGCTAACTCTCGTCGTCCGGGAGCCGGGTGAGGAACCCGGTGGTGATCAGCGTTCGGACTAACTCGACCTGCTGGGCCGCACCCAGTCCGGGCAGATCGCGAACCCGAAACGGCTCGGTATTCCGGGACAGGAACAGCAGCGCGGCTTTCTGATCGGAAGCGAGCTTGATCGACAGTTGAGCAAACTGCAAAGCAACGCCGCCGGCACCGGAGACCACCCGCGAATACAGCGGCTGATACTTGACCACCCGGGTGTCTCCGTCGATGCCGACCGCGTTCGAGATCTGCCCGACCGGTGGGCAGCGGCCCCGCTGGACCAGGATCTCTTCCATGGTGTCGAGGCCGTCCGCGATCACGCGCGGGTCATCGACGGTCTTGGCCACGTCACGCACCAGGTCGCCCAGGCTGGCCCGCACGTCGGCGTCATCGAGATGCCGCGGCGGCAGCCGGGCGTTGACGCGGTCGTCTCGCACACTGAGGGCGTGCAGCACATGGGTCAGCAGGGTCAGCACCGTGGGCGCGTGGATTCCGACGGTCAGATGGACCGACTGCTCCGACTGGGTTTCGGCCCCGTGCACCAGGCCGCGCGGCAGGTACAGCACATCACCGGCTTCTAAGCGCAACTCGGTCGGCGACTCGAGTGTGGGCGTCATGTCCCGGCCCAGCATCTGGTGTGGTGCTACCGGCTCGCCGGTGGATACGTGCCAGAGTTTGGATCCGTGGATCTGCAGGACCACCACGTCGTGCGGGTCGTAGTGCGGGACGAAACCCCGTGCTTCGGGGGGCGTGACGTAGCCGTTGACCCGGGTCGGGAAGTTCAGCTCCGCCTCGATGGCGTGGGACAACGCGCCGAGTGTGCGCACGTAGCCGTCCAGCGCGTTCAGGACGATGGTGTAGCCGTCGGCGACGGCGGTGCGGACGCGGCCAAGATCGAGGCTGCCGTCGGCGTTCCGGTAGGCGGCTAGGTCCAGGTCCTCGCCGCCCTTGACCAGGCGCACCGTCGATGGATCCGGGCGCACGTGCTCCAAGAGTTCATCAACCGCGGACGGCCCGTGCAGCAGGCGATCGAAGTAGTTGGGGGCGCTCCGCGGCACGTGGTAGGGCCTCGCCCCCCAGATGTCGTCCAGAAAGGTCTGCACCGGGAGCGGGTGCAGCAGCCAGGCTAACGAGAACTCGACGGTGCCCTCCTCGTCGCGCAGGTATAGGAGACGTTCGTAAGCATCGCACTCCTGCCCGCTGCCACGCCGAATGTGGACTTAATGCACGCGTCGCCGGCGCAACCGTGACACAACCGCACATTCGGCTGGGCGGGGACGGACCCCGGTCGGGCATGCTTAACCGCATGGACGTGGACGCCCTGCTGCAGTCGATTCCCCCGCTCCTGGTGTATGTCGTCGTCGGCGCGGTGATCGGCATGGAGAGCCTGGGCATCCCGCTGCCCGGCGAGATCATGCTGGTCGGTGCGGCGCTGCTGTCGTCCCGCCATGAGCTGGCGGTCAACCCGGTCGGGGTCGGGGCCGCCGCGGTGCTCGGGGCGGCCGTCGGCGACTCGATCGGCTACACAGTCGGCCGGAAGTTGGGCATGCCGCTGTTCGACTGGCTGGGGCGCCGGTTCCCGCGCCATTTCGGCCACGGCCACGTCGCGCTGGCCGAGCACCTGTTCCACCGCTGGGGCTCGCACGCGGTGTTCTTCGGCCGGTTCATCGCGTTGCTGCGGATCTTCGCCGGACCGCTGGCCGGGGCGTTGAAGATGCCCTACCCCCGGTTCCTGATGGCCAACGTGTCCGGCGCGATCTGCTGGGCCGGCGGCACCACCGCGCTGGTGTATTACGCCGGTGTCGCCGCCGAGCGCTGGTTGCAGCGGTTTTCCTGGATCGGCCTGGTGGTGGCGGTGGTGGGTGGCACGGTGATCGCGCTGGTGCTGCGGAACCGCACCGCCCAGCTGATCGCCGAACTCGGTGCAGAGGAAGACCAGCAATCCGATCCGAGCACCGCCTAGTCACCAGGCCCCACCGGCGACCAGGACAACGGTGGGGCTGTTGTGTCGGGTGTGACGACGCGGCGTTCCCTGCGGCGGAGACACTGCTGAGATCGACGTCCAGATTGACCTATAGCCCCCAGAATCGGGCTGTTGCGCCATATGGACGTCGATTTCAGCAGAGCTACCCCTTCGCGGCGGCCTCCAGCGGGGCGATATCCAGCTTGCCCATGGTCATCATCTGTTCGCTCACCCGCCGCGCCACCCGCGGGTCCGGGTCGGCGAGCAGTTCGGTGAGCCGGCGCGGCACGATCTGCCAAGACAGCCCGAAGCGGTCTTTGAGCCAGCCGCAGGGCCCTTCGCTGCCCCCGTCGGCGGTCAGCTCGCTCCAGTACCAGTCGACCTCGCGCTGGTCGGCGCAGCCGATCTGAAACGACACCGCCTCGGTGAACGGGAACTGCGGGCCGCCGTTCAGGGCGGTGTACGGCCGACCGTCCAGGGTGAATTCGACCGTCAGCACCTCACCGGCCGCATGCCCGTGGGTGTCCGCCGGATAGTGGGTCACCGCCGTGATCGCCGAGTTCGGCACCACCCGGGTGTACAGCTTGGCCGCCTCTTCGGCCTGGTTGTCGAACCACAGGCAGGGGGTGATGGTGGGCATCGCGGGCTCTCCTTCGCTGATCGGCACTGATCAGATAGACCGGCGCGGCCCGCGAAACTCATCACGGCCCGGGCACGGTTTGGACCTGACTCTTCAGTAACCGTTGTCTGGGCGCCGCCACCGGAGCATGGTGGATATCACAACCGAGTCTCGCAACTGACGGAGGCGGATTATGTACGCACGTTCTTCCACCATCCACGCGCACCCGTCGTTCATCGACGAGGGCATTACCCACGTCCGCGACGTGGTGATGCCCACCCTCGCCGACATGCCGGGATGCGTCGGGATGTCGATGTTGGTCGACCGCGACGGCGGCAGATGCATCATCACGTCGTCGTGGCTGGACGAGGACGCGCTGCGGGCAAGCGAGGGCCCGGCCACGCAGCTGCGCGACCATGCCGTCGACATCTTCCACGCCAAGGCCGAGGTTTCCCGCTGGGAGATCGCCGTGCTGCGCCGGGACCACCGCGCCGACCGCCGCGCCGGGGTGCGCGCCACCTGGTTGCGCGGCGAGCCCGCCCACATGGACCGGCTGGTCGACACCTACAAGCTGGCGCTGGTGCCCAAGCTGGAGGAACTCGACGGCTTCTGCAGCACCAGCCTGATGATCGACCCGGCCGCCGGGCGGGCGGTGGCGTCGGTCGGCTTCGACGACCGGTCCGCGATGATCGCGTGTCGCGAGGCCGAGCAGGCGATCTGGGCCGACGCCGTCAACGACACCGGTGCCGAGGTGCTCGAGGTCGGCGAGTTCGACCTGGCCATCGCGCATTTGAACGCCCCCGAGATGGCCTGATCGGGCGGCCTCGGCGCCCCCGACGGCGGTCAACGCACCCAACCCGGCGTTGCACTTTTCGTTTGAACTGTTATGCCGGGCGGGTTGACCGTCGGGCGCGCTCTGCCAGGATGGAGGGGTGAGCGCGCCCACCTCCGACCTGATTGCCGCCTTGCGCCGCGCGGGTATTGCCGAGGTCGACGACTCGGTCCGGCGCCGCGCGGAGTACTCCACCGATGCGTCGCTGTACCGGGTGCTGCCCACGGTGGTGGTGTTTCCGCGCCACCCCGACGAGATCGCGGCCGTCGTGGAGGTCAGCCGCACCGCCGGGGTGCCGCTGACCGCCCGCGGGGCGGGCACCTCGATCGCCGGCAACGCGGTCGGCACCGGGGTGGTGATGGATTTCTCCCGTCACCTCAACCGGATTCACCGCATCGACCCGGACGCGGCCACCGCGGTGGTGGCGCCCGGGGTGGTGCTCGACGACGTGCAGCGGGCCGCCGCGCCGCACGGGTTGCGGTTCGGGCCCGACCCGTCCACCCACAGCCGCTGCACGATCGGCGGCATGATCGGCAACAACGCCTGCGGCTCCCGCGCCTTGGGCTACGGCCGCACCGCCGACAATGTCGTCGCCCTGGACCTGGTCACCGGCACCGGGGAGGCGCTGCGCACCACCGACCGCGCCTCCCCCACGCTGTCGGCGTTGCAGCGGGTGATCCGGTCGCAATTGGCGGTGATCCGCACCGAATTCGGCCGCTTCGACCGGCAGGTGTCGGGCTACTCGTTAGAGCACCTGCTGCCCGAGTCGGGTTTTGATGTGGCCAAGGCGTTCGTCGGCTCGGAAGGCACCTGGGGGGTGATCCGGGAAGCGACGCTGCGGCTGGTGCGCACCCCGGCGCAGCACGCCCTGCTGGTGTTGGGTTACCCGGATATGGCCACCGCCGCCGACGCCGTCCCCACCCTGCTGGAGCATCGGCCGATCGCGTGCGAGGGCCTGGACGCCCGCATCGTCAACGTGGTCCGCGGCCGCAAGGGGGCGGCGGCGCTACCCCCGCTGCCGGACGGCAACGGTTGGCTGTTCGTCGAATTCGGCGGCGACGAGCCCGGCGAGGTGGTGGCGCGCGCCCAGGCCGCGTTGGGGGTGGCGGCGGCCAAGGACGGCTGGGTGGTGCCCGACGCCACCGCGGCGGCAGCGCTGTGGCGGATCCGGGAGGATGGGGCCGGGCTGGCCGCCCGCGCCACCGACCCACCCGGGTTGTCGGGCTGGGAGGATGCCGCCGTCCCACCCGAGCACTTGGGCGAGTACCTGCGCGCGTTCGAAGCGCTGATGGCCGACCGCGGGCTGACCGGGGTGCCCTACGGCCACTTCGGCGACGGCTGCGTGCACATCCGCATCGACTTCCCGCTGCACCGGCCCGAGGGCCGGCGCATCTTCCGTGAGTTCCTCACCGACGCCGCGCAATTGGTGGCCGGCTACGGCGGGTCGATGTCCGGGGAGCACGGCGACGGCCGGGCCCGCGGTGCGTTGTTGCCGTTGATGTACTCCGCGGCGGCGATCGACGCCTTCGCCGCGGTCAAGGGCGTGTTCGATCCCGACGAGGTGCTGAACCCGGGGGTGATCGTGCGGCCCCGCCCACCCGACGCGGACCTGCGCGAGGTGGCCGCGGCGCCGCTGCGGGCCGGGCTAGGCTTCGGCTATCACCAGGACGGCGGCGACTTTTCGGCCGCCGTACACCGCTGCACCGGGGTCGGCAAATGCCGGGTGGCCGACGGCGCCGGCGTGATGTGCCCGTCGTATCGGGCCACCCGCGACGAAAAGGACTCCACCCGGGGGCGGGCGCGGGTGTTGCAGGAACTGGCCAACGGCTCGGCGGTGCGCGGCTGGCGGGCACCGGAGGTGGCCGAATCGCTGGATTTGTGCCTGTCCTGCAAGGCGTGTTCGTCGGAATGCCCGACCGGGGTGGATATGGCCACCTATAAGGCCGAGGTGCTCTACCAGCGTTACCGCCACCGGCCGCGGCCGCCCGCGCACTACTCGCTGGGCTGGTTGCCGCGTTGGGCGCGGCTGGCGTCGCTGGCGCCGCGGGCGGTGAACCGGCTGGCCGCCGGGCGGTTGGCGCCGCTGGGTAAGCGGCTGGCCGGGGTGGACGAGCGCCGCGCGCTGCCGGCGTTCGCGTCGCGCACGTTTCGCCGCTGGTTCGCCGATCACCCGGTCGCCGACGGGGATCCGGTGCTGCTGTGGGTGGACACCTTCACCAACCACTTCACCCCGCAGGTCGGCATCGCCGCGGTCGCGGTGTTGGAAGCGGCCGGCTATTCGGTGCGGATCCCCGACCGGCGGCTGTGCTGCGGGCTGACCTGGATCTCCACCGGGCAGCTGGACACCGCGCGAAAACAGTTGCACCGCAGCGTCGACACGTTGGCCGAACCCGCTGCGGCGGGGGTTCCGGTCGTCGGGCTGGAGCCGTCGTGCACCGCCGCCTTGCGCAGCGACGCGGTCGACCTGCTCGGCGCCGACGAGCGCGTCACCGCGGTCTCGGGTGCGGTGCGGACCCTGGCCGAACTGTTGGGCAGCACCGACGGCTGGGCGCCGCCGGATCTGTCCGGCACCGTCGCCGTCGTGCAACCGCACTGCCACCAGCACGCTGTGCTCGGCTTCGACGCGGATCGGGCCCTGCTGCGGGCCGCCGGTGTGCAGACCCACATCGTGGACGGATGCTGCGGCCTGGCCGGCAATTTCGGCGCCGAACGCGGCCACTACGACGTCAGCGTCGCGGTCGCCGAAAACGATCTGCTGCCCGCGGTGCGCGGCCATCCGGACGCCACCGTGCTCACCGACGGCTTCTCCTGCCGCACCCAACTCGACCAGCTCGCGCACCGGGGCGGGGTGCACCTGGCCGAACTGCTGGCCGCCGGCCTGCCGCCGGCTAGGCCAGGTTGAACCGGCCGGCGAAGCCGCGCAGCGGCAGGTCGGCGCTGGTGAGAATCCCGGGCGGGGCGGCCACCACGGACTTGATCGCGTGCAGGGCGGGCATCCCGGTGACGGTCATGCCGATTGAGGCGAACTCCTCCGGGTTGGACAGGTCCACCCCGGGTTTCGGGAAGATCATGTGCTTGTTGTAGACGCACGGGTCGCCCTTGATCTGGGTGATGTAGCAGCCCTTGATGTTCCAGCTCGGGTCGGTGTGCGGGGTCATCTGCCACTCCAGATGGGTCTCCACGCGCGGGACCCCGTCGACCATGCCCTGGTATTTGATGTAGTTGCCGCCCAGCGACCCCTTGGGCAGCACGTACCAGCCCAGGTCGACGTCTTTGGTGCACGCCCCCAACTCGTAGCTGAACTTCACCTCGTCGAGGTCCAGGCCGAAGCAGTCGGCCATCAGGTAGACGCTGTCGGCGAACACCCGGGTGTACTTCTCCAGCTTGGCCGGGATCTCCGGGTCGTCGACCGGCAGGCCGTAGCCGACCTCGATCCAGGTGTCCTTGCTGTGGTGGCAGGACACGTCGACGGATTCGATGGTGGTGATGTTCTCGATGTCGGCGACGTCGGCCGAACACACCACGCCCAGAATCTGATTGAGCCCCGGGTTCATGCCGGTGCCGTAGAACGTGGACCCGCCCTTCTGGCAGGCCTCCTGCAGTAACTCGGTGACCTTCTTGCCCGACGGGTGCGGGTGGTTGGTGTCGCGGTGCCAGCCGGTGATCCAGTCGGCGGTGGTGACGATGTCGATGCCGGCTTCGAGCACCTGGACGTAGAGGTCCTCGTCGGGGAACACTCCGTGGAAGGTCACCACGTCGGGCTTTGCGGCGATGATCTGCTCGACGCTGCCGGTGGCGATCACCCCGTTGGGCGCCAACCCGGCCAGCTCGCCCACATCCCTACCGATCTTCTCCGGTGAATAGCAGTGCACCCCAATCAGTTCCAGGTCTGGCTGGGTCGCAATGCGTTTGATCATCTCCGAGCCGACGTTGCCCGTCGCCACCTGGAAGACGCGGATCGGCGTACTGCTGGCCATGTCGGTTCAGCCTTTCTGTCGTGTTGCGTAGACCTCGGCGGCCGCACCGCCGACACCGTCGGGATAGAACTGCTTGGCCCACTGCCGAATCGCGGTAAAGCCCTTGAGTTCACCGCTGGCCAGCGCCGGCGGGTCGGAGTACCGCTGATGCGACCAGATGTGGATGTCCTGACGGAACTGGCGGATGATCTCGGCGCCGAACTCCTGCGCCTTGATCCCCGCGCGCCGCGGGTCCTTGGCGGCGGACTCGCCCGCCGGGCGACCGATGTAGACCATGAACCGCACATCGCAGGTGGCGTCGTCGACCGGGGTGATGCAGGAGATGGTGCGGTTGTCGATCATGCCCCAACTTTTGGTCACCGCGATGCCCAAACCGCCGTTGATGGCCTCCACCCCGCTTTGCACCTCGTCGATCGTCTGCCGGTCATCGCCCTCGAAGGTGATGGTGAAGTCGACGTAGGACACCGGGGCGTCGAAGTCGTGGCGGGTGAAGACGGGGTTGATCGGGGTGCCGTGCACGTACTTGAAGTGCGCGAAGTCGACGCCGTTCTCCAGCACGTATTGCGGGTGCATCTCGTGGCCCTGCTCGAACAGCCGCTGTTGCGGGTAGTAGTCGGCGGCGCTGCTGCCATCGCCGAACGCGGCGAACACGTCGGGCGCCTCGAAGAACGGGGCACGGCCGTGCACGTCGTACCAGAGATAGACCGAGTCGTTGCGTTCGACCACCGGGTAGGTGGTGATGCGCCGGCCGCGGTTGGGCCGCTGCTCGTAGGGGATACACACGTTGCGGCCCTCGGCGTTCCACTGCCAGCCGTGAAACGGGCACTGGATCACCTCGCCCTCGACGTGGCCGCCGTAGCCCAGGTGGGCCCCCAGGTGCTCGCAGTAGGCGTTCATCACGGTGAGCCGACCGGACTGACCGCGCCAGGCGATCAGCTCCTGGTCGAAGTACTTCATCCGGTGCACATCGCCGACGCCGATCTCATCGGACCAGGCCACCTGAAACCAGCCGGTCGGCTTCATCGACAACGGCGGTCTAGCCATGTTCGCAACCCCTTCCCGGTTCGCATCGGCGGGATGATCCCAGAGGAGCCTATGAAACAGTCATAGAAAGGTCAATGAAAATCGATCGCGGTCGTTAGGATGCGGGCATGGCAGAGCCCGACAGCGCGCGCCGCACCGCCAACCGGCGCGGCATCGCCACCCGCGAGGCGATGCTCAAGGCCGCGGTCGAGGCGTTGGCCACCGGCGATCCCGGCGCCGTGTCGGCCAACCGGATCGCCAAACGGATCGGGGTGACCTGGGGCACCGTGCAGTACCAGTTCGGCGACGCCGACGGGTTCTGGGCCGCGGTGCTGCACCACACCGCGGCGCGGCGGGGCGATCTGTTCGCCGACACCGATACCGGCGCGTCGCTGCGCACCCGGGTGGCCGCGATCATCGACACCCTCTACGACGGGCTGGCCGCCCCGGATTCCCGCGCGATCGAGAACCTGCGGGCGGCGCTGCCACGCAATCCCGACGACCTCGACCGGCTCTACCCCGCCACCGCGGCCGAACTGCGGTCCTGGGGGCGAAGCTGGCAGGCCACCTGCCAGCAGGCGTTCGCCGACCTGCAGGTCGACCCGCAACGCATCCACCAGGTGGCGTCGTTCATCCCCGGCGCGATGCGAGGGCTGGTGTCCGAGAAGCAACTTGGCAGCTATGCCGACCTCGACGAGGCGCGGGAGGGGTTGACCAACGCCATCGTCGCCTACCTCAGCGGCTGATCCGGCGCGGTGGATCACGGCGCGGGCCAGTCCCGTTTTGCGACAATGCAGCCATGACCGAACAGAGCCTGTGGATGCAGAAGGTCGCCGCCGATCCCGAACATTCGCAGTGGTACATCGAGCGGTTCCGGGCCATGGCGCGCGCCGGGGAGGATTTGGCCGGCGAGGCCCGCCTGGTGGACGCGATGGCACCGCGCGGGGCACGCATCCTGGACGCCGGTTGCGGTCCGGGCCGGTTGGGCGGATATCTGGCCGAGGCCGGGCATCAGGTGGTCGGTGTCGACGTCGACCCGGCGCTGATCGAGGCCGCCGAGCACGACCACCCCGGGCCGCGGTGGCTGGTCGGCGACCTCGCCGAACTCGACCTGCCCGCGCGCGGCATCGCCGAGCCCTTCGACATCGCGATGTCGGCCGGCAACGTGATGACCTTTCTGGCGCCGAGTACCCGCGTGCAGGTGCTGAGCCGGGTGCGCGCCCACCTCAAAAGCGACGGCCGTGCGGTGATCGGGTTCGGCGCCGGACGCGACTACGAGTTCGGCGAGTTCCTCAACGACGCCGTCGACGCCGGGTTCGCGCCCGATCTGCTGCTGTCCAGCTGGGACCTGCGGCCGTTCACCGATGATTCCGACTTCCTGGTCGCGGTGCTTCGGCCCGCGTAAAACGTTGCGCTACATCGCGACCGGGCCTTAGGCCCGCACCGCTACCCGTAGTAGGCGAAGCTGCAGGTGGGGTGCACCTCATTCATGTACGCCGCCACATTGCCGCCCATCGTGATCGTGCAGCCGAGCACTTCGGCGCCGCCGTCGGCGGTGACCCAGGTTTCCACCTTGTCGTACACCGGGTACTGCTTTTCCCACGGCAGGGTCACGTTGGTCTCGGTCTGCTCCGCAGCGCCGTTGATGCTGCAGGTGATGGTGACCGGGGCGCTGCCGCCGGTGACCTTCATCGTCGCGGTGCCCACCGGCGGGCCGGTAGGTGTGGGCGCCGCGGTAGTGGTCGCGGTCGCCTGGGTTTGCGTCGCGGACGTGGCGGTCGCGGAGCTGGCGGACTTGCCGTCGGTGTGCGAGCACCCGACCGCCGCGGAGGCGACCAGGATCAGTCCGGCGAGCGCGGCGATACCGCTGCGGAGTTTCGTCATCGTCGCAGCGTACGTCGGGGGCTATGGCAGTAAGGTCGATTTCCCCGTCGATGTATCAGACCCGGGAGCACCGGGCGAAATCTCTTCACGGGTAACGGCTCTGGCGACAAGTGGTTGCGCGCCCTTGCGCGCCCCGCCGCCTACAGTGTAGAACATGTGTTCGACTGACTTTCCTTGCCGACCCGCGCACTGCGGGCGAACTTCAGAAAGGAGCTCACCGTGACGATCACTGTAGATACCCCGAAAGCAGAAGCCTTGCACGCCGCCCCGGACACTTCCGACATGCAGGCTAGTCCTGTCGACGACGCCTCGCTCGGGAGTAGGCCGGCGCCGGACACGCCGAACGCTGAAGCCTCCTCCGCGGAACAGCCGAGGAAGACAACATCGAAGAGGGCGACGAGCAAGAGGACCAAGACTCTCGAACTGACGCTCACCGTCACCGGTACCGCCGACGGCGAATGGCGCGCCGAACTCAAGCAGGGCAGCAGCTACCTCGCCCGCAACCTCGCGGTCGCGGCCGCCGCCGTCTCCCGTGCCGCCAAGGAACTGCACGAGGACCTCTCCACGCCGATCGACCAGGTAATCGAGGAGGCGCGCGCGCAACAGGCCGCGAAGGTCGCCGCCCTCGAAGCCGAACTCCAAGCCGCGCGCAAGGTTCTCGCCGACCTCGACTGAGGTCCGCAAACGCTGGGCTTGACCCCGTTCAGTTGGCCACGGGGTCAAGCCCGTCGTGATTCTTCACAGGTTTTCGTCGGCGGCGCCTTTCCGAACCGCGTCAGAGCTGGGAGTGGCCGCCGTCCACCGAACCCGCTGGTTGTCTGCTTCGTCCAGGCCGCCCGCGCCCAGCCCGCCGGTACAAATTGACTTCACTTACGGAGCTAAGTGAAGTCAACGACGTCGGTTGACCTCACTTCGTGCACGCACGATCCGCACGAACGGGGCACCCGCATCGGCCGACGCCGCAAGCCCTCTCGCCTCAATCACCGGCACCGCCGCGTCGGAAACGCCCAGCGACAGAAGCTATGAATTTTAGCGAAATCATATGAACTTTTCACACGCCATGTGACCTATAATCAAGTCATGTTCTTTGGCGAGCCGTTCGGCGGCCTCATCCCCGGCGCCCAGGGCGCGGTGCTGCGGATTCTGCTGCGAACGGGTGCGCCGCTCACTGGGCGGCAGGTCCAGAAGCTCACCGACGGTGACCACAGCTTGACCGCGGTACAGGCCGCGCTCAAGACACTCATCGCGATGGGACTAGTCGAGACGATGCCAGCAGGACGAGCGACACTGCACACCCTCAACGCCGACCACATCGCTGTCCCGGCGCTGCGTGAGTTGATGGACCCGCGCGAGCTCCTCCGGCAGGTGGTTCACGGCGCGGTGAGCGCCGACCCCGATGTCGTCACAGTGGTGCTGTTCGGTTCCGCGGCGCGCGGGCAGGCCCTCCGCGGCAGCGATGTGGACATCGCCGTTCTCGTAGCCGATGGCGTGACGTGGGACGGCAAAGCAGACCTTCAGGCCGCTGTGGAGCACAGGTTCGGCGCAACGTGCGACACGCTGGTTTTCGGCGTCGCCGAGTTCGACGAACTAGCCGAGTCCGGCTCGGAGCCAGTGGTATTGGACATCGTCCGGGATCGATTCGTCCTCTACGGTGCGCCGATCTCGCGCCACACAGTGCGCCGGGCCAGGGGCTTGGAGGACGATCCTTCAAGGGCACCCTGACAAGTCACGAGCCACCCGCGCGCTCGGCGACCTGATCGCGGAGAAGAACGACGTGGAGTACACGCACAAACGTATCGATGAATCCCGGGTGAAGGTGCTTGTCCGCCGCGCGGAGACACTGGTCGAAGTAGCGCGGGGCTTGGCCTAGCGCGGCGGGACGATGGCGGCGCGGATAGCGGGACGTGACACTGGTGGCAGCGACGCCCTGCAGTCCCCCGGTCGCCCACCAGCCACCTGGCGAGTGCCGGTCCCCCTGTGACCGGCATGTCGGAGAGGTGCCGCGGCGCTCAAAGCGCCTGGTGACCGGGCGGGGTGGCGTCCTCGCCGAGGTTCACCCGTCGCACGCGGGGCCGAAGGCCGGGGTGGTTGCAGAAGCCGTCGATGAGCGTGGCCGACCCGCCCAGGCAGGTCCAGTCGTCGTCCCACAGGGTCGACAACAGCCAGGACCGGTCCTCGGGAAACATCAGGTCCGGTAGCCGGCTTTCCCAGGGGTATTGGGCGTTGGTGCTTCGCCAGCTGGCGGCCTGTTCGGGTCCGGCCTGCACCAGCACGTACGACCAGTTCGCGTACAAGGTGACCAGGGGCGCGTAGGGAAACACGATGTCGGAAACGCCGGTTTCGAGGTATCCGAGCCACCACGGCTGATCCGGTGACTGTCGACTCAGCAGCTCGATCACGGCCCGGTCGTGGCGTGGCCCGTCGTTGTCGCCGGCATCGGGCAATACCACGGTGGCGTAGGCGTCGAAGACAGGTGGGATCGCCGAGGTGATCGCCAGGCCGATCGTCGTGCACTGCCTGATCCACGCGACATCGGAGTCGGTACCGCTACGCCACGTGGTCCCATCGCGGTTCAGCCCGGCCAGTTTTGCCTCTCGATAACAAAGACGCGCGTCGACCAGTTGTTTTCTGTGGTCCCGACTGGGATCGAACCAGTGACCTTCCGCGTGTGAGGCGGACGCTCTCCCGCTGAGCTACGAGACCGGGAACGAGGTGGAAGACTAGCACGGCCAGTCGATTCGACGAGAATCAGCAGGCCGTCTCAAGCGGCGCGCCGGTGCGATCGGAGGAATTTGTGCCCGCCCACGTGGTTGGACTAATGTCGTGCTTCGCGACGGGCGACGATCTCGCTCGTGGCACGCGGATGTAGCGCAGTTGGTAGCGCATCACCTTGCCAAGGTGAGGGTCGCGGGTTCGAATCCCGTCATCCGCTCGGAGGATGCAGTGGCATCAACCCCAGCGGTGGAGTGGCCGAGTGGTGAGGCAACGGCCTGCAAAGCCGTGCACACGGGTTCGATTCCCGTCTCCACCTCCATGTTGTCCCCCGCGCGGTTAGCTCAGCGGGAGAGCGCTTCCCTGACACGGAAGAGGTCGCTGGTTCAATCCCAGTACCGCGCACCATTATTTGCGCAGATCAGAGGTGGTTTTCGCGCAGCACTGGCGTCAATTCGCCTTCCGTGAGCGCAATCGCCCGTCCTTCTCCAACGTGGTTGTCGGTGCCCCGGCGTAGCGTCCGCGCCGAAGGAGAAACCATGCAGATCCTATGCACCCTCGGGGCCGTGCTCGCCGCGGTCATCCTCGCGCCAGCCGGCTCGGCCCACGCCGACGACCCGCTGTGCGACTTCAGCCATACCTGCAGCTACGACCCGCCGTACAACGGCCCGCTGATGCCGACCTGGGACGTGCCGGGCACCTACGGTGGCTGGACCACCAACCCGGTGATCTGCGACCCGGTGAGCTATAGCTGCCGGCAGTACGTCACGCCCTGACGCCACGCCCATGCCGATCCGTCGGTGAGTCATACGCGCAACCGGCGTACCGGCACGGCGCCCTGGCGCGAGCCCAAAAAGTGGTACCAGATGCGCTATCCGTTTCTGGAAGGTGCACATCCCTCGGCTAGGGACTTCTGCGTCGGATGTGACTGACGGTTCCCGGCCGTGGCTCAGGGGCAAGCCAGAGGACATCTCACAATCCGAGATCCGAATTTGCTACGCCATGTAGGTACGTGAGAATTCCAGCGAATTTAACGAGGACGTAACTAACTTGTAACCCATTGTTGCGGAACTTTTTCCCTACTCGGGCGCCGCCATCGCAACATGGTAACGAGATGTCTTCACAATTCAAATCGGCGTTCGCCAAGCTCTTGTCAGCGGTCCCAGCAGCGCGTACGGTCGTCGCCCGTGACAAGCATCGAAGAGGCCACCTCGTGGCGCGATCTTGCCGACCAACTCACCCCCGATCAGGTCGCGGGTCTCCAGCAATGGGACTCCAACCCCCGCTCGATGCGGCACGACGCGGCCCTGCTCGGCTGTGCCCGCGACTTCGCTAAACGCAATTTGCTGCACACCGTGCACCACGATGTGCCGCCACCGCCCGACGCCAGCTCCGTGTCCGACTGGGAGAACCCCAGCGACGGCGACGAAGCGTGCCGGTTCTTCATCGGTACCGTGCGCGGCACCACCGTGCGGGTAGAAAGCTTCGGATTCCAGTCCCCCGGCGGCGATGTCAAACACCGCGGCATCTTCATCGCCGACCGGACCGCGGACGATCACGTCACCATTGAGATCGACGCCGACGTGGCCCGACGGCTCGCCGCCGACCTGCTCGCCGCGGCGGCCGAACTCGACCAGCTGGGCTGACGGGGTCAGATCGGGTGCAGCTCGCGCTCGGGCACCCTGGCGGGGATGCGACGCGGCGCCCACACGTCCCCGTCGAGCACCCCCGGCAGTCCGGCCTCGGCGGCCACGAACACCGGAACCGCGCCCAAAGCGGACTGGCGGTGAAAATCGGCCAACGCGGCCAACGCCCACCGGCCCAGCAGGCAGATCGCGACCAGGTTGACGATCGCCATCAGCGCCATGCCGATATCGGCCAGCTCCCACACCACCGCCAGCTTGGCCATCGCCCCAAACGCGATCGCGATCAGCGTCCACACCTTCAACGCGTTGATGGACCGGTCCCCCGCCCCCAGGAAGATCAGGTTGGCTTCCGCGCACACGTAGTTGCTGAGCACCGAGGAGAAGGCGAAGACGAACACCACGGTGGTCATCACTCCGGTGGTCCAGGGCCCCAGGCCGGCGGCGACCGCGGCCTGGGTCAGGCTGGCCCCGGCGACCGCACCGGCCTGCGCCGGATCGTAGACCTCGGGCCCGGCGACCAACACGATGAACGCCGTGGCGGTGCACACCAGCATGGTGTCGACGAACACGCCCAGCGACTGGATCAGGCCCTGCTCCACCGGGTGTGACACGGTGGCGGTGGCCGCGACATTGGGGGCGCTGCCCATGCCCGCCTCGTTGGCGAACAGGCCGCGTTTGACGCCGTTGAGCATCGCGGCCGCCAACCCGCCGCCCAAACCGCCTGCCACTTGCTGGATTCCGAACGCGCCGCCGACGATCTGGCCGATCACCCGCGGCAGGCTGGTGATGTCGACCACCACGATCGCGCAGGCCAGCAGCACGTATCCGACGGCCACGACGGGCAGGATGACGCCGGCCACCCGCGCCACCCGGCGCACCCCGCCGAACAGCACCGGCGCGGTCAGCACGACCAGACCCAGCGTCGTCCAGCCCGGCCCCACCGCGTGCGCCGACTGCAGCACGTCGCTGACCGCGTTGGCCTGCACCATGTTGAACGCGATCCCGGAGGTGACGACCAGCAGCACCGCAAACACCACGCCGCCGGCGCGCGACCCCAGCCCGCGCCGGATGTAGAACGCGGGACCGCCGCGGAACCCGCCGTCGACCGCGCGGACCTTGAAGATCTGGGCCAGCGTGGCCTCCACCAACGCGGTGGCCATGCCCAGCGCCGCGGTCACCCACATCCAAAACACCGCCCCGGCCCCGCCCAGGGTCAGCGCGACGGCCACCCCGGCAATATTGCCGGTGCCCACCCGGGAGGCCAGCCCGACACAGAACGCCTGAAACGACGAGATCTCGCCGTCGGCGCCGCCGGAGCGCCGCAGTTGGTGCAGCATCCGCCGGAAGTAGCGGACCTGGACGAAGCGGGTGCGCACCGTGAAGTAGATGCCCGCGCCGATCAGCAACACGACCAGCACGTAGCTGTAGAGGAACCTGCCCAGCGGGCCGAGGAACTGCTGCTGAAGAACGTCCATATTCGCTTTCTTCGACGGCTAGGGCCCGCGTTGCCGGCCGAGTCGCGCGGTGCGACGGCGCCATCCTCCACGCGCCACGCGCTGTTTTCGGCAACGAATCGATGACAGATCGAACAGACCAACCGCCGCGTCAACCCATGGTTGACGAAACCAAGGCGTCAACCTAAAGTTGACGACATGACCGAGACCCCCATCGCCTATCCCGTCCGCCTCGACGACCTGATCAACGCCATCAAGCAGGTGCACGCCGACGCCCTGGATCAACTCACCGACGCCGTGCTGGCCGCCGAGCATCTCGGCGAGGTCGCCGACCATCTGATCGGCCATTTCGTCGACCAGGCCCGCCGCTCCGGGGCCTCCTGGACCGACATCGGCAAATGCATGGGGGTCACCAAGCAGGCCGCCCAGAAGCGGTTCGTGCCCCGCCCGGAACCGACCAGCCTCGATCCCAGCCAGGGCTTTGGCCGGTTCACGCCGCGGGCCCGCAGCGCGGTGGTCGCGGCCCAAAACGCCGCCCACGACGCGGGCAACGCGGAGATCACCCCCGACCACCTAGTGCTGGGGGTCCTCAGCGACCCCGACGCACTAGCCACCGCATTGCTGACCGCACAGAACGTCGACCCCGACACCGTCCGCGCGGCGGTCACCCTGCCCCCGGCCGGCGACGACCCCGGCACGCTGATCCCGTTCAACGGCCCGGCACGCAAGGCCCTGGAGTTGACCTTCCGCGAGGCACTTCGGCTGGGCCACAACTACATCGGCACCGAGCACCTGCTGCTGGCGCTGCTCGAACTCGAGGACGGCGCCGGACCGCTACACCAAGCCGGGGTGGACAAGGACCGGGTGGAGGCGGATCTCGCCGGCATGCTGGAGGCGATCGTGGTTAAGAAGGCCACCGAGGAATAGGCCTTCTTAGGCCACCTGCAGCCACAGGTCCGGGCCGAACACCTCATAGTGGATGTCGCCGGCCGGAATTCCGCGGTCCACCAAGTGTTCTCGCACCGACCGCATGAATTCCAGCGGCCCGCACAGATAGACCTGCACCCCGTCGGGCAGGGGCATCTCGGCCAGGTCCACCGGCACCCCGATCTCGCCGTACCAGGTGCGCATGATCGCCGCCGGCAGCTGCGCCACCAGGTCGGCCAGCTCGCTGCGGTGCGGGTGCGCGGCCCGGGACCGGTCGGCGTGCACCACGCACACCGACCGGTGATCGCCGGTGTCCACCAGGTGGCGCAGCATCCCGATCATCGGGGTGCAGCCGATGCCGGCCGACACCAGCAGCACCGGAACCTGTTCGGGCGCCAGGGTCAGGTCCCCGAACGGTCGCGACAACATCAGGGCGTCACCCTCAAAGACGTTGTCGTGGATGAAGTTCGACACCTGACCGACCGGCGAGCCGGCCACCGACGCGACCCGTTTGACGGTGATCCGCCACGTCGCCGTGTCCGAACCGGTGATGCTGTACTGCCGGATCTGGCGGGCCCCGTCGGGCAGCCGCACCGCGACCGAGGTGTACTGGCCGGGCCGAAACGCCGGCAGCGCGCCGTCGGCCCCGGTCAGGGTCAGCGCGATGCAGTCCGGGGACTCCTGGGTGCGGGCCACCACCCGGGCCGGCAGCCACACCTGGCCGGGCGCCACCCCGGCCTGGGCGTACAGGTCGGCTTCACGGCCCATCAGCGCGTTGGCCATCAGCCAATACACCTCATCCCAGGCGGCGGCGACGTCATCGGTGACCGCGTCGCCGAGCACCGCCACGATCGCGGCGAACAGGTAGTCGTGCACCAGCTGGTATTGATCGGAGGTCACCCCCAGCGACGCGTGCTTGTTGGCGATCCGGGACAGCACCTTGTCCGGCGGCGGGGCGTCGTCGGCGACCAACAGCGTCGCGAACGAGGCGATCGCCCCGGCCAGCGCCCGCTGCTGATCCCCCTGCGCCTGGTTGCCCCGGTTGAACAGGTCGCGCTCCAACTCCGGGTGGTCGACGAACAGGGTGGCGTAGAAGCGGGTGGTGATGTCCTCGATCGCCGCCCCGACCACGGGCAGCGTTTCCTTGACGATCGCGGCAGATTTCGGGCTGAGCATCGGCGGGCCTTTCTGTGAACGCGTGCGTCTACAAGGCCACGATGCCCGCGTCGCGCTACGCGACGATCACCACGGTGTTAACCGCGCGGAACCATCTGCTCACCGGACGGTTGCGGTCCGCCCCGCCGACGTGATGTGCCATCATGCGACAGGCAGATGTGGCGAAACAGACACCGAAGAGGGCGAAAATGCACCGCTGGTTCGTGGCCCTGGTCACCCTGACGATCGCGGCGACGCTGGCCGCTCCGGCGCCGCGCGCGACCGCCCAGGACGCGCCCATCGGCCGGCTCGGGGACACCCTGCGGGTCGAGTACAACGACCCGGCGTTCGGGGCGGTCGTCGCCGACGTGGCCGTCCACGATGTGCTGCCCACCGACGAACCGCCCGGCTGGGGGTGGAACGGCTCCCCGCGCTGGCGGGCTCAGGGGTCGCCGTGGCGCACCGGGGTCACCGTGCACACCATCGCGGCGCCCACCCCCTACACCCTGTCGCTGGCGTTCACCTTCGACGGCGTCACCCCCGACGCGGACGCCTACGTGTCCAAGCACACCGACGCCCCCGACCAGCTGGAGAACCTGCTGACCAACGCGCCGGCCGGCGCCACCGTCAACGGCGGGGTGTACTGGGACGTGTACCGCGGGCTGGTCCGAAACGTGGTGTTGCTCGACAAGACCACCGGCGCGCACCTGGCGCAGTGGAACCTTTAACCGGCCGCCCCGCCGGCGGCGGTCAACGCCAGTAGCCGGGAGGTGGCCCGCAGATACTTTTTGCGGAAGCCGCCGGCCAGCATCTCGGCGCTGAAGATGCCGTCCAGTTTGGCCCCCGACGCCACCACCGGGATGCCGGCGTCATAGAGCCGGTCGGTCAACGCCACCAACCGCAGCGCCACATTCTGGTCGTCGATGGCGTGCACGCCGGTGAGGAACACCGCCCGCACCCCCTCGATCAGGGTGAGATACCGGGACGGGTGCATGGTGGCCAGGTGCGCGCAGAGCGCGTCGAAGTCATCGAGGGTGACGCCACCGTCGGTGGCCTCCGCCCGCGCCACCACCTGCTCGTCGGACAGCGGTTCCGGTGCCGGCGGCAGATCGCGGTGCCGGTAGTCGGGCCCCTCGATCCGGACCGTGGTGAAAATCTCTGCCAGCGTGTTGATTTCACGCAGGAAGTCTTGGGCGGCGAACCGGCCCTCGCCGAGCTGTTCGGGCAGCGTGTTGGAGGTGGCCGCGATCGACACCCCCCGCTCGACCAGTGCCGACAGCAGCCGGGAAATCAGCGTGGTGTTGCCGGGGTCGTCCAGCTCGAACTCGTCGATACACAGCAGGGTGTAGTCGGCCAACAGATCGATGCACTCGAGGAAGCCGAACACCCCGGCCAGCTGGGTGAGCTCCATGAACGTCGCGAACGCCTTGGGATGCGGCCCGTCGTCGGGCAGCTGGTAGTAGGCCGACGCCAACAGGTGGGTTTTGCCGACACCGAAGCCGCCGTCGAGGTACAGCCCGGTCCCGGGCAGCACCGTGCGCTTGCCGAACAGCTTCTTGCGCCCGGCGCGACGCTCCAGAGCCTCCTTGCAGAACGCGGTGCACGCCTGGACCGCCGCGGCCTGGCTGGGTTCGGCCGGGTCGGGCCGATACGTGTCGAAGCTGACCCCGGCGAAGGTGGGCGGCGGCGTCAACTGGGCGATCAGCCGCTCCGGCGAGACACTCGGATGCCGATCGACCAGATGACCGATGTGGTCGGTGGCTGGGTCGCGCATGCAGGCACTGTAGCCACGTGTTGCAATCATGGTCATGTCTGACCTTGGCCGGCACCCGGCCGCTGAGACGCAACTCACGCTGCTGGGCTCGGCGCGAGACATCGACGACACCGAACTGGCCACCCTGTACGCCTATCCGGCCGACCGGCAGCGCCCCTGGGTGCGGGCGAACTTCATCAGCAGCCTGGACGGCGGCGCGACCGCGGCGGGCCGCTCCGGCGGCCTGGCCGGCCCCGGGGACCGGGCGATCTTCAAGCTGCTGCGCACGCTCGCCGATGTCGTCGTGGTCGGCGCCGGCACGGTGCGCATCGAAAACTATGGGGGCGTGCAGCTCAGCGTCCCCGAGCGCCAGCAGCGCCAGACCCGCGGCCAAAGCGAAGTCCCGCGGCTGGCGATCGTCACCAAATCCGGTCGCCTGGACCGGGAGATGCCGGTGTTCACCCGCACCGAGGTCCCGCCGCTGGTGCTCACCTGTGCCGCGGCCGTCGGGGAGGCCCGCCGGCAGCTGGCCGGGGTCGCCGAGGTGGTGGACTGCTCGGGCGATGACCCCGAGCGGGTGGACGAGGTCGCGGTGTTGGCGGCGGTGACCGCCGGCGGCCAGCACCACGTGCTGACCGAGGGCGGCCCGACGCTGCTGGCGTCGTTGATCGACCGGGAGCTGCTCGACGAGCTGTGTCTGACCATCGCGCCGTGTGTCGTGGGCGGTCAGGCCCGCCGGATCGCGACGGGCCCCGGCCAGGTGCTGACCGGGATGCGCTGCGTGCACCTGCTCAGCGACGACGCCGGCTACCTCTACACACGCTATGTCAAGGGCGAGTGAGCCGGGAGTCGCTAGTGTGGTCCGCATGACTCGGCAGACCACGTTCGCCACGATCCTGGTCGCGGTGAGCGCAGTGCTCGCCGGCTGCGCGCCGCTGGGCCTGTCCGCCGATCCGCGGTTCGCCACCGACTCCGGCGCCGGCCCGCAGGGCCAACCCGCCGCCACCACCACGCCCACCGGGCCGCCGCCGATCGCCGCACCCAAAAACGACCTGTCCTGGAAGGACTGCACCGGCCGGGTCTTCAACAGCGCCGCGGTCCCGGCCGCCCCCGGTGTCCGGTTGGACTGCGCCAGCTTTGACGCCGACCTCGATCCGCTCAACGGGGCGGCCGGCAAGGTCGGCATCGGGGTGGTGCGCGCCCGGTCGGCCCACACCCCCGAGGATGCCGGCCCGCTGATCTTCAGCACCGGCTCGGACCTGCCGTCGTCGCTGCAGCTGCCGGTGTGGCTGTCCCGCGCCGGCGCCGACGTGCTCAACACCCACCCGATCGTGGCCGTCGACCGACGCGGCATGGGCATGTCGAGCGCGGTGGACTGCCGCGACACCCTTGAGCGCCAAGACATGTGGGATCAGGCGCAGTTCGACGTCGGCGACGACCCGGTGGCCAACCTGGGCACCGTCACGGTCAGCGCCACCACCAACTGCACCGACATCATCTCCCCCGGCGACTCCGCCTACGACAACGCGCACGCCGCCGAGGACATCGAGGCGCTGCGCAGCATCTGGGACGTCCCCGAAATCGCGCTGATGGGCGTCGGGAACGGCGCGCAGGTGGCGCTGGCCTACGCCGGCTCGCACCCGACCAAGCTGGCGCGGCTGGTGCTGGACTCCCCGGTCCCGCTGGATGTGGCCGCCGAGGCCGCCGCCGAGCAGCGGGTCAAAGGTCAGCAGTCCGCGCTCGACGCGTTCGCCGCCCAATGCGTGGCGGTGAACTGCGCGCTGGGCCCCGATCCCAAGGGCGCGGTCGACGCGCTGCTGTCGTCGGCCCGCTCCGGCAACGGACCCGGGGGTGTGTCGGTGGCCGCGCTGACCGACGCCATCGTCACCGCGTTGGGGTTCCCCAGCGGCGACGGGGTCGGCACCACCCAGGCCTTGGCCAATGCGCTGGCATCGGCGCGATCCGGTGACACCAACCTGCTGACCAGCCTGATCAACCAGGCCCAAGCCAGCCGCAACACCGACGGCCAGTTCATCAACACCTGCAGCGACGCGCTGAACCGGCCCACCCCCGACCGGGTCCGGGAACTGGTGGTCGCCTGGGGCAAGCTGTACCCGCAGTTCGGCACCGTCGGCGCGCTGAACCTGGTGAAATGCCTGAACTGGCCCAGCAGCTCGGCGCCGCAACCCCCGAAGAACCTCAAGATCAGCGCGTTGCTGCTCGGGGTGCAACACGACCCGATCATCGGTGAGGAGGGCGTCGCGGCCACCGCCGCCACCATCATCAACGCCGGCTCGGCCAGCAAGCGGGTGATGTGGCAGGGCATCGGCCACGGCGCCAGCATCTATTCGTCCTGCGCGGTGCCGCCGGTGATCGGCTACCTGGACAGCGGCAAACTGCCCGACACCGACACGTACTGCCCCGCCTGAGGTTCACGCCACGCCCGGTATAGGGTGCGCTGGTGACGGCTGCTGATTCGATCCGTACCGGCCTGCTCGCCGCGTTCCGTCCCCGCACCAGCGCACCCAGCACCGCGACGGTGCTGCGGTCGATCCTGTGGCCGGTGGCGATCCTCTCGATCATCCACCGCAGCGTGGTGTTGACCACCAACGGCAACATCACCGACGACTTCAAACCGGTCTACCGGGCGGTGTCGAACTTCCGGCACGGGTTGGACATCTACAACGAGCACTTCAACTACGTTGACCCGCACTACCTGTACCCGCCCGGCGGCACGCTGCTGATGGCGCCGTTCGGCTATCTGCCGTTCGCGGAGTCGCGCTACCTGTTCATCCTGGTCAACACGATCGCCATCATCCTCGCCGCCTACCTGCTGCTGCGGCTGTTCGACTACACGCTGACCTCGGTGGCCGCGCCGGCGCTGCTGCTGGCCATGTTCTGCACCGAAAGTGTCACCAACACACTGGTGTTCACCAACGTCAACGGCGTCATCCTGCTGCTGGAGGTGCTGTTCTTCCGGTGGCTGCTGGACGGCAAGGTAAGCCACCAGTGGTGGGCGGGGGTCGCGATCGGGCTGAGTTTGGTGGTCAAACCGGTGCTGGCACCGCTGCTGTTGTTGCCGCTGCTGAACCGGCAGTGGCGGGCGTTGGTCCCCGCGATCGGGGTGCCGCTGGTGTTCAACGCGGCGGCTTGGCCACTGGTGCCCGACCCGATGGACTGGATCACCGGCACCTTGCCCTACATGCTGGGCACCCGCGACTACTTCAACAGCTCAATCCTGGGCAACGGCGTGTTCTTCGGGCTGCCGACCTGGCTGATCCTGTTCCTGCGCATCGGGTTCACGCTATTGGCCGCGGCCAGCCTGTGGCTGCTGTACCGCTACTACCGGGTGCGCGATCCGCGGTTTTGGATGCTGACCAGCTCCGGGGTGCTGCTGGTGACGTCGTTCCTGGTGATGTCGCTGGGCCAGGGCTACTACTCGATGGTGCTGATCCCGTTCCTGATGACGGCGGTGCTGCCCAATTCGGTGATCCGCAACTGGGTGGCCTGGCTGGGGGTGTACGGGTTTATGGCCCTGGACCGCTGGCTGCTGTTCAACTGGATGTTCATCGGGCGCCCGCTGGAATACCTGCGGATCACCTACGGCTGGTCGCTGATTTCGATCGTGGTGTTCGTGGTGCTGTACTTCCGCTACCTGGACGCCAAGGCCGAGGGCCGGCTCGAGGACGGCATCGATCCGGTGTGGCTGACGCGGGCGCCGGAGCCGGTTAGCGTGGAGACATGACCACTCCCGAGCCGAAGGTGGCCCTCACCGACGACGAATGGCGGCAGAAGCTGAGCCCCGCGGAGTTCGACGTGCTGCGCCGCGGCGGCACCGAGCGCCCGTTCACCGGCGAGTACACCGACACCAAGACCGAGGGCGTGTATGAGTGCCGGGCCTGCGGCGCGGAGCTGTTCCGCAGCACCGAGAAGTTCGAATCGCACTGCGGCTGGCCGTCGTTCTTCGACCCGACGCACTCCGAGGCGGTGCTGCTGCGCCCCGACGATTCGCTGGGCATGACCCGCACCGAGGTGCTGTGCGCCAACTGCCACAGCCACCTCGGGCACGTCTTCGCCGGCGAGGGCTACCCGACCCCCACCGACCAGCGGTACTGCATCAACTCGATCTGCCTACGGCTGGTGCCGTCCGAGTCCTGAGCGCTCCTAGGCCCTCCTCGGTGTCGAGTGTGGGGTTGATCCGCGTCGCGTCGCGAAACCCGTGGATCAACCCCACACTCGACAGGGGAAAAGATCAAAGGATCAGTCCACCCGGGTGGCGTGGACTTCCCAGAACGGCGCATAAGCCCGGCCGTCGGTCAGCCACGGCTCGATGACCCGGAACCGCTCCAGCACCTCGGCGACCTGGTCGGCCGCATCGGGGTTGCGGGCGGCCATCATCTCCAGGGTTTGCACGCTCATGTTGATCTGGTAGGTGGTCGGCCCCACATAGGTGATGTCCCAACCCCCGCCGGGAAGCACGTCCCGAAAGTCGTCCTCGGACAACGACCGCGGCATCCGGAAGCCGTTGACGTTGTGCGCCCCGAACTCGAACATGTACAGCCGCGCACCGGGCTTGGTGGCGCGGTGCAACGCGCGCGCGTAGGAGTGCTGCAAGTCCCGGTCGGTGCTGAACGTGTGGTAGAAGGCGCAGTCGACGACGGTGTCGAAGCGGTTCTCCAGTCCCTCCAGCTTGGTCGCGTCGGCCAACTCGAAATTCACCGACACCCCCGCCTTCGCCGCGTTCTGCCGAGCCCGCTCCAGCCCGGCCGGCGAGGCGTCGATGCCGGTGGCCGCGTAGCCCTTTGACGCGTAGTAGATCGCGTGGTGGCCGGGACCGGTGCCCGGATCCAGCACCTCGCCCCGGATGGCGCCCAGCGCCACCAGCTGCTGGACGACCGGTTGGGGCCCGCCGATGTCCCACGGGGTGGCGGCGGGCAGGCCATGCGAGGTCCGCTCGTCGCGGTACATCTCTTCGAAGCGGGTGGGATCGGTGGGAGCGGGTTGCGTCATCCCTAAACGATATATCGCTACCTATCGCGATGCAACGACAACGGTTAGGGCAGCGCGTGCACCAGGCGCTCGACCTCGACCCGTGGCCCGGTGAAGAACGGGGTCTCCTCCCGGGTGTGCCGACGCGCGTCGGTGGCCCGCAGGTCCCGCATCAAATCCACGATGCGGTCCAGTTCGGGGGCCTCGAACGCCAGGATCCACTCGTAGTCCCCCAGCGCGAACGCGGGCACGGTGTTGGCGCGGACGTCCTTGTAGCCGCGGGCGGCCATGCCGTGCTCGGCCAGCATCCGGCGCCGCTCCTCGTCGGGCAGCAGATACCACTCGTAGGACCGCACAAACGGATACACGCACACGTAGGCGCCGGGCTCCTCGCCGGCGATAAACGCCGGGACGTGGCTCTTGTTGAACTCCGCGGGCCGGTGCAGCGCCACACTGCTCCACACCGGCGTGCTGGCCCGGCCCAGCGTGGTGGTGCGCCGGAAGTCGGCGTAGGTGGCCTGCAGCGCCTCCACCTTCTCGGCGTGCGTCCAGATCATGAAGTCGGCGTCGGCGCGCAGCCCGGCGACGTCGTACAGGCCGCGCACCACCACGCCGCGTTCTTCCTGCTGTTTGAGGAAGGTGCTGGTCTCGTCGATGACGCCGTTGCGCTGGTCGCCGAGCGCGCCCGGGCGCACCTGAAACACCGAGAACATCAGGTAGCGGAGGGTGGAATTCAACGCGTCAAAGTCGAGGCGGGCCATCTCCCTATCGTGCCACGCCCGCACCCAGCAGCTCCGCGACCGCTCGCCCGGCGGCCGCCACGCAGGCCGGCACCCCGATCCCGTCGAGGTAGTTGCCGGCCACCGCCACCGTCGGCGGCAGGTGGGCCCGCAGCTCGGCGACCAGCCCGGCGTGGCCGGGGCGGTACTGCGGCATCGCGGCGACCCAGCGCCGCACGCACACGTCCAGCGGGTCGGCGTCGACCCCGAACACCGTCGCGAGATCGGCGATCGCCCAGTCCAACAGCTCCTCGTCGGTGGCCCGGCTGGCCAGGCTGTCACCGAACTTCCCGAACGACAGCCGCAGCAGCTCCACCTTGCCGCCATACCCAAAGGCCCCCCATTTGCGGGAGGTGAACGTGATCGCCTTGGCCCGCAACCGTTCTCCACTGGCCACCAGCACCCCGGACTGGTCGCCGAACCCGCTGCCGGCGGGCACCGCCAGCCC
>NZ_MLQM01000055.1:0-27324 GCF_001854525.1 Mycobacterium talmoniae | reverse complement strand
CAGCCGGAGCACCCGGAGCCGGCGGAGCGCCGGGGGCCGGCGGGGGCGGCGCCAACGGGCGGATCGACTCGGCCAACGTTTTCGCGGCCACCTTGTCCACCGGGTTGTTGGCGGTGCCCAGCCACACCACAAACCAACGCTGGCTCGGGGCGCCTTGAGTGGTCGCGGGCGTGCCGACCACACCGGTCCAGATCTGGCCGTTGGGCTTGGCGGTGTCGCTGAACTTGACCTCGTAATACGAGGAGCTACCGGTGAGGCCGCCGCCGCTGAGCGGGGCGGTCTCCTGGTTGGTCCGCGTGCCGGGGTAGGGCATGAAGAACTCGCCCATATCCGAGCCCAGCCGGGTGGCGGCTTTGGTGTTGTCGCTTTCGGCGCTGGCGTACAGCCGTTGGTCCAGCTTGCCCAGCACGATCCGGGTGTCGTTGGCGACCGCCGGCGGTTGACCGGGCGCGGGCGGCTCCCCCGTCTCCTTGCTGAGCAGTGCCGACCCGTATTCCAGGTGGCTGGCGTCGGATTGCACCCAACCGGCGGGGATGACATAGCTGAAGCCGGCGGCGGCGTCGTCGACTCGACCGGGTTCGGGAGCACCCGGCTCGCCCGCCGGCGGCGGCGGCGCGTTGGGGTCCGCGGGCGGCGGAGGCGGCGCATTGGGATCGGCCGGCGGCGGCGCCGGGGTGTTGGTGTCCGGCGCCGGGGGCGGCGGCTCGGCATTCGCCAAGGTCGCGGGCACCGCGAAGGTCATGGCACCGGCCACGGCCGCCGCTGCCAGCGCCGACCAGATGCCTTTACGTCGTGTCGCGTACGGATCCACCTGCTCCATGGCCAGAAACCTACCGTGTTACCTCCGTGACGCAAGTGCGACTTGCGCACGATGCGTGGGATATTTGCCGTGTCGTGATCCGCGACCAGGAACGGCGGGGGCAGTTGGCCGATCGAGCCTGCGCTGAGGGCATCGAGGCTGTAGTGGCGGCGTCGAGTCTGCGGTGAGGGCAGCGAAACTGCGCTGAGGGCATCGAGACTGCGCTCAGGGTCCCGAGTCTGCGCTCAGGGCATTGAGACTGCGCTCAGGCCGAGTTTCTAGCCGCGAACACGTCCTCACCGCAGACTCGGTGCCGTGGGTTCAGACTCGATGCCCTCAACGCAGACTCGATGCCGTGGATGCAGACTCGACGCCACCAGCGCAGAGTCGAGGCCGCCACCGCAGACTCGGCGGCCACCCCCACCAGCGCAGCCACCGCCCCCGTCACGGCGCGTGGTGATGCGGCCCGGCGGCGTGCAGCCCCACCTCGGCGGCCTTCACCGCGAACCACACCCGCTCGCCGGGGCTAAGCCGCAGCTCGGCGGCCGCGTCGGCGGTGATGTCGGCGGCCAAACCCGGTGCGCCGTCGGGCTGCTCCTGCCCCCGCACCCGGATCGCCGCACCGCGGGAATCCAGTTCGGCCACCGTCACCGCGACGCTGTTGCGCGGGCTGCCCGGTTGCGGCTGCCGGTACACCGCCACCGCCGCCGGCGAAAACACCGCAACCGCATCGCGGCCGGCCGCAAGACCGTCGTCCGGCGTCCCGTGCCACGCCGTGTCCCACCCGGTGTGCAGGGCGCCGTCGTCACCGAGCACCCCGGCGATCAGGTTGACCCCGGCGATGCGGGCGCCGAACCGGCTGCGCGGTGCGGCCAGCACCCGCGCCACCGGCCCCAGCTCGGCGATCCTGCCGTCCTCCAATACCAGCACCCGGTCGGCCAGCGTCAGCACGTCCAGCAGGTCGTGGGTGATCAAGATGATGGCCCGCCCATCGCGGGCGACCACGGTGCGCAGCACCGCGCGGATGGCCGCCGCCCCGGCCACATCCAGCCCGGACAGCGGCTCGTCGAGCAGCAGCACCTCGGGTTCGGCGGCCAGCGCGCGCGCGATCGCCACCCGTTGGGCCTGCCCGCCGGACAGCTGTCGCGGCTTGCGGTCGGCCAGCGATTCGGCGTCCACCTCCCGCAGCCAACGCAGCGCCGCCTCGCGCACCGGCCCCCGCCCGGACCGCCGCCGGCCCCGCCGGCTGTGCGGCCCGAACGCGACGTTGGCGGCCACGCTCAAATGCGGGAACAGCAGCGGATCCTGCAGCAGCAGGCCCACCCGGCGGTCATGGGTGGCGACGTTGACCCCGGTCGCGGTGTCGGTGAGGACCCGCTCACCCAGCCGCACCAGGCCCGCGTCGGGCCGCAGCAACCCGGCAATGACGTGCAGCGTGGTGGATTTTCCCGCCCCGTTGGGTCCCAGCACGGCCAGCACCTCGCCGGCGGGCACCGCGAACTGGACGTCGAGGCCGCGGTCGGCCACGACGGCGCGCAGCTGCAGTTCGCTCACCCTGGGCTAGCCCACACCGGTCAACCTGCGGGTGCCCAGCCCGATCACCACCAGCGCGGCCACCACCACCAGCAGCAGCGACAGCGCGACGGCCGCGTCGGCGTCGGTCACCCGTTGCAGGTAGATCGCCAACGGCAGCGTGCGGGTGACCCCCTCCCGCGACCCGGCGAACGTCAACGTCGCGCCGAATTCGCCCAGCGAGCGGGCGAACGCCAGCACCGCCCCCGAGGCCAGCCCGGGCAGCAGCAGCGGCAGCGTCACCCGCCACCACACCGCGCTGGGTCGGGCCCCCAGCGTGGCGGCCACCACCTCATAGTCGGCGCCGGCGGTGCGGGCCGCGCCTTCCAATGCGATCACCAGAAACGGCAGCGAGACGAAGGTCTGCGCCAGCACCACGGCCGTGGTGGTGAACGCGATGTCGATGCCGGCGGCGTCGAGGTAGCGTCCGATCAGGCCCAGTCGGCCGAACGCGTACAGCAACGCGATCCCGCCCACCACCGGCGGCAGCACCAGCGGCAACAGAATCAGCGGCCGCAGCAGCCGCACCACCCGGGCCTGGCTGCGCGCCAACACCAACGCCAACGGCACCCCCAGCAGTAGGCACAACGCGGTGCTGGCGGCGGCGGTCTTCAAACTCAGCCCCAGCGCCGTCACCGCCGACGGGCTGGTGATCAGCGACCAGAAATGCCGCCAGTCCACCTTGACCGCGATCGCCACCAGCGGCAGCACGACGAACGCGGCCGCGGCGGCGGCCGGAATGTAGACCCAGCGCGGCAGACCGGCAGGCCGGCTCACACTCACCCTCAGGTCTTCGCGAAACCGGCTTTGTCGAGGATCTTTTGACCCGCGGGGCCGGTCACCAGGTCCACGAACCGCTGCGCAAGCCCGGATTGCGGCGCGTTCTTCAGCACCGCCATAGGGTAGATGTTCACCGCGCCGGCCGCCTCGGGAAACCTGACCGCGGTCACCTTGTCGCCGGCGTTGAGCGCGTCGGTGATGTACACCAGCCCGGCGTCGGCCTGCCCGGTGATCACCTTGTTGAGCACGTCGGTGACGTCGGGTTCCTCGCTGACCGGGGCGACCTGCACCCCGGTGCTGTCCTCCACCTTGTGGGTCGCCGACCCGCACGGGACCGGCTGCTGGCACACCACCACGCTCAGCCCCGGCTTGGCCAGGTCGGCGAACGACGCGACCTTTTTGGGGTTGCCCGGTGCGGTGACGATGACCAGGGTGTTCGCCGCGAACGGCACCGCGGCCCCGGCCAGCAGCCCGGCCTGCGCGACCTTATCCATCTGCGCGGTGTTGGCCGAGGCGAACACGTCGGCGGTGACGCCCTGGGTCAGCTGGGTGGCCAGCTCCGAGGAGCCCGCGAAATTGAATTCGATGCGGGCGCCGGGATTATCGGTTTGGAATCGCTGCCCGATCTCGGTGAAGGCCGGCTTCAGCGAGGCCGCCGCGAACACCGTGATCGAGGGCGCCGGTGATTTGGATCCGCACCCCACCAACCCGGCCAGCGCCGTCGCGAGCACCATGGCCACCACCCAGACCCGCCTCATGCGTCGCACCCTAACCGGCGGCGGCCCCCGTGGCCGGGTCGAGGCCGGGATGTTCCCGGATCGTTTCGTTCCCGAATTCCCCCGTATAGCTACCGTCCAGTAACATCGACGCGATCAACGCCATCACGCGCTGAAATCCCAGGTACCGGCCCTGCGGTGTGCCACCATCGAAACGCCGGGCCACCCGCCCGGGGACCAGGGATTCCGCGTTGAACACGAGGAGGTCATGGCGATGGAGGTGCTGGTCACCGGCGGCGACACCGATTTGGGACGCACGATCGCCGAGAACTTCCGCGACGCCGGCCACCAGGTGACGCTGGCCGGCGCGCGCCGCGACGAGCTGGAAGTCGCCGCCAAGGAACTCGACGTCGAGGCCGTCACCTGCGACAACACCGATCCGGCCAGCATGGCCGAGGCCCGCGGGCTGTTCCCCCATCACCTGGACGCGATCATCAACGTCCCGGCGCCGCGGTTCGACGCCGGCGATCCGCGCACCTACACCCCCGCCGAGCTGGCCGCCGCGTGGCGCAACACCTGGGACGCCGGCATGCTCTCGGCGGTGCTGACCGTGCAGACCGTGGGTGATCACCTGCGGTCCGGGGGGTCGATCATTTCGGTGGTGCCGGAAAACCCGCGCGACGGCAGCGCCGACGCCGCGGTCAAGGCCGCGCTGTCGAACTGGACGGCCGGGCAGGCCACCCTGTTCGGCACCCGGGGGATCACCGTCAACGTGGTCGCCGGCGGGCGCGACGTCGAGCCGGGCTACACCGGGCTCACCAGCACCCCGCCGCCGGTGGCGGCCGAGGCCGCCCGGCTGGCGCTGTTTTTGACCACCCCGGCGGCGCGGCACATCACCGGACAAACCCTGCACGTCAGCCACGGGGCGCTCACCCAGTTCGCCTGAGATATTCCCGCTTCGCCGGAAGCGTAATCGGGGACGGCGGAAGACCTTTGGCGACTAGGGTCGATCCGGTGACTACCCGCCTTGGCTTCCAGATCCCCAACTTCTCCTACGGCACCGGGGTTTCCGAGCTCTTCCCCACCGTGATCGCGCAGGCCCAAGAGGCCGAAGCCGCCGGCTTCGACTCGGTCTTCCTGATGGACCACTTCTACCAGCTGCCGATGCTGGGCTCCCCCGACCAGCCGATGCTCGAGGCGTACACCGCGCTGGGCGCGCTGGCCACCGCCACCAGCACCGTGCAGCTGGGCACCCTGGTCACCGGCAACACCTACCGCAACCCGACGCTGCTGGCCAAGGTGATCACCACCTTGGACGTGGTCAGCGCCGGGCGGGCCATCCTGGGGATCGGCACCGGATGGTTCGAGCTGGAGCACGACCAGTTGGGCTTCGAGTTCGGCACCTTCACCGACCGGTTCAACCGGCTCGGCGAGGCGCTGCAGATCATCCTGCCGATGATCACCGGTGAGCGGCCGACGTTCTCGGGCCGCTGGTATCGCACCGAGCAGGCCATGGCCGAGCCGCGCTACCGCGACCGGATCCCGCTGCTGATCGGCGGCAGCGGCGAAAAGAAGACCATCCCGCTGGCCGCCCGGCACTTCGACCACCTCAACATCATCGCCGGGTTCGACGAACTGCCCGGCAAGATCCAAGCCGTCCGGCGCAGCTGCGAGGAGATCGGCCGGGACCCGGCGACCCTGGAAACCAGCGCGCTGATCACCGCGCTGGTCGACGACGACGCCACCGCCGACCAGATCCCCGCCGAGATGAGCCAGCGGATGGTGGTCGGCAGCGCCGACGCGGTCGCCGAGCAGATCAAGACCAAGGTGCTCGACGCCGGGGTGGGCGGCGTGATCATCAACATGCCGTTCGCCACCCCCGGGGCCATCACCGCGGCCGGTGCGGCGCTGCGTCCGCTGGTCGACGGCTAGGCCAACTGTGGGTCATCACACAGCGGCCGGTGCGGCTGCGATCAATTAGGCCGACTACCGTATTGGTGAACGCAGTCGCCCTCGAGGAGCAACCCAGTCATGAGTGCCCAGCCTGAAGCCACTGCTAGCCCCGCCGGCCGGCACCGGGTGGTGATCATCGGATCCGGGTTCGGCGGCCTGAACGCGGCCAAGAAGTTCAAGCGCGCCGACGTCGACGTCAAGCTGATCGCCCGCACCACCCATCACCTGTTCCAGCCGCTGCTGTACCAGGTGGCGACCGGGATCATCTCCGAGGGTGAGATCGCCCCGCCGACCCGGCTGGTGCTGCGCAAACAGCGCAACACCCAGGTGCTGCTCGGCGACGTCACCCACATCGACCTGGATGGCAAGTTCGTCGTCTCGGAGCTGCTGGGCCACACCTACCAGACCCCGTACGACAGCCTGATCGTGGCGGCCGGGGCGGGCCAGTCCTACTTCGGCAACGACCACTTCGCCGAGTGGGCGCCCGGGATGAAGTCCATCGACGACGCGCTGGAGCTGCGCGGCCGCATCCTGAGCGCGTTCGAGCAGGCCGAGCGGTCCAGCGACCCGGAGCGGCGCAAGAAGCTGCTCACGTTCACCGTGGTGGGGGCCGGGCCCACCGGGGTGGAGATGGCCGGACAGATCGCCGAGCTGGCCGACTACACCCTCAAGGGCGCCTTCCGCCACATCGACTCCACCAAGGCGCGGGTGATCCTGCTCGACGCCGCCCCGGCGGTGCTGCCGCCGATGGGTGACAAGCTCGGCAAGAAAGCGGCGGCCCGGCTGGAGAAGATGGGCGTCGAGATCCAGCTCGGCGCCATGGTCACCGACGTCGACCGCAACGGGCTGACCGTCAAGGACGCCGACGGCACCCTGCGGCGCATCGAATCGGCCTGCAAGGTGTGGTCGGCGGGGGTGTCGGCCAGCCCGCTGGGCCGCAACCTGGCCGAACAGTGCTCGGTGGAGCTCGACCGGGCCGGCCGGGTCAAGGTGCTGCCCGACCTGTCGCTGCCCGGGCACCCCAACGTGTTCGTGGTCGGCGACATGGCCGCGGTGGAGGGGGTGCCCGGCATGGCCCAGGGCGCCATCCAGGGCGGCAAGTACGCGGCCAACACCATCAAGGCCGAGTTGGCCGGCGCCGACCCGGCGGCCCGGGAACCGTTCCAGTACCTGGACAAGGGGTCGATGGCCACCGTGTCCCGTAACTCCGCGGTGGCCAAGATCGGTCCGCTGGAGTTCAGCGGCTACTTCGCCTGGCTGGCCTGGCTGATGGTGCACCTGGTGTATCTGATCGGGTTCAAAACCAAGTTCACCACCCTGCTGTCGTGGGGGGTGACCTTCATCCGCAACCACCGCGGCCAGCTCACCATCACCGAGCAGCAGGCGTTCGCCCGCACCCGGCTCGAACAGCTGGAGGTGCTGGCCGCCGAGGCCCGCGGCGGCCAGGCCGACAAAGCGGCCAGCTAACCGCGCAGCCGCTCCCCCTGCCAGGTGCGCAGCGTGCCGCCGCCGGCCAACGCCAGCACCGTCGAGCCCGGCCAGGCGGCGGCGACGAATCCGTCGGCGGGATAACGCAATTCGCTGACGCCGGCCCGTGGGGCGGCCAGCGCGTCGTCGGCCACCGAGCCGGCGCCCAACTCCACCCGGTGCCGCAGCAGCGGGTCCTCGCCGACGTCGGCGCACAGCGACCCCGACCAAAAGCCGTCCCGCTCACCGCTGCGGCCGATCTGCACCCGCTCCCGCAGCCGAATCCGGGTGTCGGCGTGCAGCTGCAGCGCCACGCTGCACACGTGCCGCGCGTCGGCGGCGACCACGGTCGGTTCCAGATCCACGTCCAGTTCGCCGGCCACCTCGAGGCGCCACCGGGCGTGCGAGGTGGCGGTGGCGGCCCCGGGCAACGCGACGGTGGCCGCCGCGCTGCGCAGCCGCAGCACCGCGCCCGCTTCGACGATCACCCGCACCTCGATGCGGTCCCCGCCCAGCGGGGTGGCCGCCGCCGACACCAGGTGCACGGTGTCGGGCGCGGTCAGCCGGGCCGCGACGCCGCCGCGACAGTCGATGCGCGGCAACCGATCCCGGCGGGCGACCAGCGTGACCCGGGAGTGCATCACGGGCTGGTGGCCAGTTGGCTGCGCACCCAGGCCAGCACCGGCGTGGCGGCCGGGTCCTCGGTCAACGACAAAAACGCGGTGGGCCGGTGGTCGCGCACCGCGGCGGCGTCGCGGGCCATCACGCTCAGGTCGGCACCCACCAGCGGCGCCAGGTCGGTCTTGTTGATCACCAGCAGGTCGGAGAAGGTCACCCCCGGACCGCCCTTGCGCGGCACCTTGTCGCCGCCGGCCACGTCGATGACGAAGATCTGCACGTCGATCAGCCCCGACGAGAAGGTGGCGGTCAGGTTGTCGCCGCCGGACTCCACCAGGATCAAATCCAGCGGGTCGTGGGCGGCGATCAGGTCCTCGATCGCGTCGAGGTTGGCGGTGATGTCGTCACGGATCGCGGTGTGCGGGCAGCCGCCGGTCTGCACCGCGGCGATCCGGTCGTCGGGCAGCACGGCGTGCCGGCGCAGGAAGTCGGCGTCCTCGGTGGTGTAGATGTCGTTGGTCAACACCGCCAGCGCCAACTCGTCGCGCAGCTGCCGGCACAGCGCCGCGACCAGCGCGGTTTTGCCGGAGCCGACCGGGCCGCCGATGCCGATGCGCAGCGGCTCACCGGGTTGGCGCACCCGGCGCGGCCGGTCGGTTGGGGGCACCTCCCGCTTGCGGGGGAGGGCGTGGGGTTGGCCGTCGAGGAAATGCGGTGGCATGGCGCGCCTTTCAATCTCTAGGAAACGAACAGCGGCTGGTCACGGTCGGTGTGTCGTTGGGCCAGCACGTCCAGCAGCGGATCGGACAGGTCGGCCAGGCCGGTGCCGGCCGCGGTGGCGGTGCGCTCACACAGCCCGGACAACGCAAAGGTCAACGCCGCCACGTCGGCCGGGTCCAGCGCCAGCAGCCGCTGCGCGGCGGTGGCCGAGCCGGTCATGGTGGTGTACACCACGCTCAGCGCGGTGTGGCCGGGCGCCAACCCGCTGACCGCGCCCACCCGGCCGGCCGCGACCGCCAGATGCGGGCGGCGCCCCAGCTCGGCCCAGGCCGCCTCCGGCCACACCCGCCGTGCCAGCCGGGTCAGCCCGCGGCCCTGGCTGCGGGAGGCCTCCCGGGCGGCCGGCGCCGGGGTGCGGGCGTCGGTTTCGGCGTCGGCCCGCCGCACGCCGAGATCGCCGCGGTGCACGGCGACCGCGAGCGACGCGGTGACCAGGCCGTGGCTGCGGATGCGCCGCACTAAGAACGCTTCCAGGGTGGCCAGGTCGGTCACCAGACCGCTGGTGACCGCCTCTTCCAGGCCGCCGGAGTGCACGTGGCCGCCGGTGGGCAGCCGGGAGTCGGCCAACGTCAGCAGGGTGGTCAGGTTGGTCATGGCGTCCCCCGACGCCGAACGTGCGCCCACGGCGGCAAATCGGGCGAAAACCCGCCGTGGGCGCACGTTCGGCGAACCGTGAGGGCACTCATCAGAACAGGAAGTAGCGTTGCGCCATCGGCAATTCGGTGGCCGGCTGCTCCGGCCACACCTCCCCGTCGATGCGCACCGTGAAGGTGTCCGGGTCGACCTCGATGCGCGGCATCGCGTCGTTGAGCGGCAGCTGCGCCTTGCCGACGCCGCGCACGTTGGCCACCGGCACCAGCCGGCGGCGCACCGCCAGCCGCTCGGCCAGCCCGGCTTCGAGGGCCTGCGGCGCCACGAAGTGCACCGAGGTGCCCGCGGCGACCGCCGGGGCGGCGCCGAACATGGGTCGCGGCAGCACCGGCTGCGGGGTGGGGATCGAGGCGTTGGCGTCGCCCATCTGTGCCCAGGCGATCGCCCCGCCCTTGAGCACGGCGTGCGGGCGCACCCCGAAGAACGCCGGCTCCCACAGCACCAGATCGGCGAGCTTGCCGACCTCCACCGACCCGATCTCGTGGTCCATCCCGTGCGCAATGGCCGGGCAGATGGTGTATTTCGCGATGTAGCGGCGCACCCGGGTGTTGTCGTGGCCGGACGGGTCGCCGGGCAGCGCGCCGCGGCGGCGCTTCATCACGTGCGCGGTCTGCCAGGTGCGCAGCACCACCTCGCCGACCCGGCCCATCGCCTGCGAGTCGCTGCCGATCATCGAGATCGCGCCCAAATCGTGCAGCAGGTCTTCGGCGGCGATGGTCGACGGCCGGATCCGGCTCTCGGCGAACGCCAAATCCTCGGGCACCGCCGGGTTGAGGTGGTGGCAGACCATCAACATGTCCAGGTGCTCGGCCAGGGTGTTGACGGTGTGCGGGCGGGTTGGGTTGGTGGAGCTGGGCAGCACGTTCGGGTGCGCGGCGACGGTGATGATGTCGGGCGCGTGGCCGCCGCCGGCGCCCTCGGTGTGGTAGGCGTGAATCGATCGGCCGGCGATCGCGGCCAAGGTGTCCTCGACGAACCCGGCCTCGTTGAGGGTGTCGGAGTGCAGCGCCACCTGCACCCCGGCGGCGTCGGCGACCGACAGGCAGGCGTCGATGGCCGCCGGGGTGGCGCCCCAGTCCTCGTGCACCTTGAAACCCGATGCGCCGGCCCGTAATTGCTCCCACAGCGCCTCGGCGCTGACCGTGTTGCCCTTGCCCAGCAGCGCGACGTTGAGCGGCCAGGGATCCAGCGCCTCCAGCATCCGCGCCAGATGCCAGTCGCCGGGCGTCACCGTGGTGGCCTTGGAGCCCTCGGCGGGCCCGGTGCCGCCGCCGATGATGGTGGTGATCCCGGCGCCCAGCGCCTCGGGCAGGATCTGCGGGCAGATCAGGTGCACATGGCAGTCGATGGCGCCGGCGGTGACGATCCGCCCCTCCCCGCTGAGGATTTCGGTGGACGGCCCGACCACCAGCTCCGGATGCACCCCGGCCATCGTGTCGGGGTTGCCGGCCTTGCCCAGCGCGACGATGCGGCCGTCACGGATGCCGATGTCGGCCTTGATGATTCCCCAGTAGTCGATGATGACCGCACCGGTGATGACGGTGTCGGGCGCCCCCTGGGCCCGGGTGGCCCGGGCCTGGCCCATCGACTCCCGCAGCACCTTGCCGCCGCCGAACACCGCCTCGTCCCCGGCGCGTCCCGGTCCCCCGCTGCGGTCCTCGGTGATCTCGATCAGCAGGTCGGTGTCGGCCAACCGGATCCGGTCCCCGGTGGTGGGGCCGAACAGCTGCGCGTAGCGCGCCCGCGACAGCGACGCCATCAGCGGTCCAGCCGTCCGGGCGGGGTGCGGCTCAGCCCGGGCACCTCACGGCGGCCGCCCAGCGGCACCACCGAGACCCGCTGCGGCACGCCGGGTTCGAACCGCACCGCGGTGCCCGCCGGGATGTCCAGCCGATGCCCGTGCGCGGCCGCCCGGTCGAACTCCAGCGCCGCATTCGCCTGCGGCAGATGGAAATGGCTGCCGACCTGCACCGGCCGGTCGCCGGTGTTGATGATCTGCATTTCTCGCCGCGGTGCGCCTTCGTTGATCTCGATATCGCTGCTGCCGTAGAGGATTTCGCCGGGGATCACGGTCAGCCGATCGGGTGGTGGACGGTGATCAGCTTGGTGCCGTCGGGAAACGTGGCCTCCACATGCACCTCGTCGAGCATCTCCGGCACCCCCTCCATCACGTCGCCGCGGGTCAGCACCTCGCGGCCGCTGACCATCAGCTCGGCGACGCTGCGCCCGTCGCGGGCGCCTTCCAGGATGTGATCGGTGATGATCGCGACCGCCTCCGGGTGGTTCAACCGCAACCCCCGGGCCTGGCGTCGACGAGCCAGTTCAGCGGCGTAGGAGAGCAACAGGCGCTCCTGTTCGTGCGGACTCAGGCGCATATTTTGCGATCCTGCCACGCCGCGGGAGCCGGCGCGGCGTGGCTCAGCCGCCCGGCCGCGGCTCGAGGTTCTGCAGCCGCACCTGGCCGCGCGCGACGATGCGGTCCTGCTCGTCGGTGATGGTGACCAGCCACAGCTGTTGCCGGCGCCCGCGGTGCAGCGGGGTGGAGGCCGCGGTCACCGTGCCGGCCGACACCGCCCGCAGGAAGTCGGTGTTGTTGTTGACGCCGACGACGTTGCCGCCGCCGTTCTGCTCCAGCCACAGGTGCGCCGGCAGGCTGGCCATGCTCTCCACGATCGAGCAGTACACCCCGCCGTGCACGATGCCCATCGGCTGCAGCAGCTTGTCTTGCACCTGCAGCCGCGCCCGGGCGCCCTCCGGGCCGAGTTCGAGGAACTCCAGCCCTAGCAGGTTGTCGAAGGGGTCGTCGACACCCGGTGGGAACACCGAGTTTTGCGGAGATTGCACACGGTTGTGTCTACACCATCGGGGGCCGCCGCAGCGGGCGAGCACCCGGGATCCCCCCGAGAATGCGGACGAGCCCCGTGACGTCACGGGGCTCGTCCATCGAGGGGACCGGGGGTCTCTGCAGCCCTCAGGACTCCGGCGCGGTCCGTTTGCTCGACCGGATCAGCATAGGCAAGGCTGCCCTAATTTCGCAAGGGGTACGGCGGGTTGGTGCCGGGCGCGTCGCGCCGACGATCCCCGCACCGGCACACCGAAGGCCACCAGCGCGTCGAGCACCGCCTGGCCCCGGTGCGCGCCGGCGATCTCGCTGCTGCCGGCCAGCTGCGGCACCTGGGTCGCGGTCGCCACGATCGCCGATCCGACGGTGTGCCACATCGACGCCACCGACACCGCGCCGCCGCTGACCGCGTGCAGTCGGGCGAACAACGGTTGCAGGGTGCGGTGGCAGCGGTGCGCGGTCCAGGTGGCCAGCGCCTCCTCGCTGGGCAACCGCACCACCTCGGCGCGGTCGGCGCACCGATCGGCCCGGTACGGGTCGTCGGGCAGCACCCGCAGCGTCGGGTCCACCACCCCCACCCAGTCGATGACACCCTCGGAGTCGACGTGCACCCACAGGTTTTCCAGGCCGGCGTCCCACGCCCTGCCCTCCAGCACGACCAGCGCGACCACCCGCCCGATCACCGCGTGGGCCAGGGTGGCCGCCAGCTGGTGGGCGGCGGTGCTGCGACTGTCCATCTCCGCGGCGGCCGCGTCGAACATGCGCCGCAGCCGGTCGGTGGTCAGGGCCGACTCCAGCGGCCACCATCGGCGCCGCGATACGTCGGCCAGCACCGCCACACCGTAGACACGCGGACATTCCGGATACAGCTCACGAAGCCGCCGGCTGGATTCATGCAGCGGCAACGTGCGGTGGATCACCATTCCGGCGATGAGCGGATCGTCGACCACGGCGGTCACGGACACCTCCTCTAAGATAGGTAAGCCTAACCATAGTGGCAGATGCTGGCGGGCGCCGATGTGACGGCTCTCACACCGCGGCGTGGATGGCTCCCTCAGCTGCGTATTCACCGGTCACGGCCGGTGTGGCGGCCGGGCTGGCGCACCGGAGCCCCCCGAGCTAGGTACGACGGCCGGTAGTAAGGCGGGGTAGGCTTGCGATACCGCTCAGGAGATGAACAAACATGGCGAAGCTGACCCGTCTCGGGGATTTGGAGCGCGCGGTGATGGATCACCTGTGGTCCGCCGCGCAACCCCAAACGGTTCGCCAGGTGCACGAGGCGCTCTCGGCGCGCCGTGACCTGGCCTACACCACGGTGATGACCGTGCTGCAGCGGCTGGCCCGCAAGAATCTGGTCTCCCAGCTGCGTGACGACCGGGCGCACCGCTATGCCCCGGTGCACGGTCGCGACGAACTGGTCGCCGGGCTCATGGTCGACGCGTTGGATCAGGCCGCCGACTCGGGCAGCCGGCAGGCGGCGCTGGTGCATTTCGTCGAACGCGTCGGGGCCGATGAGGCCGAGGCGCTGCGCCGCGCGCTGGACGAACTGGAAGCCAAACACCGGATGCCTCCGCCTATTGGCGGTAGACCCGGCACCTGAGGGAGACTGGCAGCGTGTCCGCGCTGGCCTTCATCATCCTCGCGGTGCTGCTCGTGGGACCGGTACCGATGCTGCTCGCCCGGTCGACCTGGCCGTTGCGCGCACCGCGGGCCGCGGTCGTGCTGTGGCAGGCGGTCGCCGTCGCCGCGGTGCTCTCGGCGTTCAGCGCCGGGATCGCGATCGCCAGCCGACTGTTCATGCCCGGCCCGGACGGGCGGCCCACCGCCACCATCCTCGGCGATATCGGTCGGATGGGCTGGCCGCTGTGGGCGCTGTACATGGGTGTGTTCGCGCTGACGCTGCTGGTCGGGGCCCGGCTGGGGATCGCGGTGCTGCGGGTGGCGATCGCCACCCGGCGGCGCCGGGCCCGGCACCGGATGCTGGTCGATTTGCTCGGCGTGTCCCACGACGCGGTTCCCGCCCACACCAGCGACGTGCGGGTGCTGGAGGTGGCCCAGCCGCTGGCGTACTGCCTGCCCGGGGTGCGCAGCCGGGTGGTGCTCAGCGAAGGGACGCTGACCAGCCTGTCCAACACCGAAGTCGGTGCCATCCTCACCCACGAGCGGGCCCATCTGCGCGCCCGCCACGACCTGGTGCTGGAGGCCTTCACCGCCGTGCACGCCGCCTTCCCGCGGTTCGTCCGCAGCGCCAGCGCGCTGGACGCGGTGCAGCTGCTGGTCGAGTTGCTGGCCGACGACGCGGCGGTGCGGGTGGCCGGCCCCACTCCCCTGGCCCGGGCGCTGGTGACCTGCGCCGCCGGGCGGACCCCGGCCGGTGCGCTGGCGGTGGGCGGCCCGTCCACCGTGCTGCGGGTGCGCCGGCTGTCCGGGCGCGGCAACAGCCGGGCGGTGTCGGCGGCCGCCTACAGCGCGGCGGCCGCGGTGCTGGTGGTGCCCACCGCGGCGCTGGCGGTACCGTGGCTGATCGAGCTGCACCGGCTGGTCAGCGGGTAGGGAAACCCCGAACGGCTCGGCGAACTCCGCTGTGCCACAGTGTTGCTGGAGCACCAACTACCACCTGAGAGGCGAACTATGAGCCCGTCGCAACCGGCCGCCGCTGCCGGAACCGCCCAGATCGGGGTCACCGGCTTGGCCGTGATGGGTTCCAACATCGCGCGCAACTTCGCCCGGCACGGCTACACCGTGGCGCTGCACAACCGGTCGGTCGCCAAAACCGATGCGCTGCTGGCCGAGCACGGCGCCGAGGGCAATTTCGTGCGCACCGAGACCATCGCCGAATTCCTTGCCGCGCTGGAGAAGCCGCGCCGGGTGCTGATCATGGTCAAGGCCGGCGAGCCGACCGATGCGGTGATCAACCAACTCGCCGACGCCATGGACGAAGGCGACATCATCATCGACGGCGGCAACGCCCTGTACACCGACACCATCCGGCGGGAAAAGGCGCTGGCCGAGCGCGGGCTGCACTTCGTGGGGGCGGGTATCTCCGGTGGCGAGGAGGGCGCGCTCAACGGGCCGTCGATCATGCCCGGCGGGCCGGCCGCGTCGTACAAGTCGCTGGGCCCGCTGCTGGAGGAGATCTCCGCCCACGTCGACGGGGAGCCGTGCTGCACCCACATCGGGCCGGACGGATCCGGGCATTTCGTCAAGATGGTGCACAACGGCATCGAGTACTCCGACATGCAGCTCATCGGCGAGGCCTACCAGCTGCTGCGCGACGGGTTGGGGCTGGCCGCCCCGCAGATCGCCGACGTGTTCACCGAGTGGAACCGCGGCGAGTTGGACAGCTACCTGGTCGAGATCACCGCCGAGGTGCTGCGCCAGGTCGACGCCAAAACCGGCAAGCCGCTGGTGGATGTGATCCTCGACGAGGCCGAGCAGAAGGGCACCGGCCGCTGGACGGTCAAGTCCGCGCTGGATCTGGGGGTGCCGGTCACCGGCATCGCCGAGGCGGTGTTCGCCCGCGCGCTGTCGGGTTCGGTGGCCCAGCGCAAGGCCACCACCGGCCTGGCGTCGGGCCGGCTCGGGGACAAACCCACCGACCCGGACACGTTCACCGCCGACGTGCGCCAAGCCCTGTACGCCTCCAAGATCGTCGCGTATTCGCAGGGCTTCAACCAGATCCAGGCCGGCAGCGCCGAATACGGCTGGAATCTCACCCCCGGCGACCTGGCCACCATCTGGCGCGGCGGCTGCATCATCCGGGCGAAATTCCTCAACCGCATCAAGGACGCCTTCGACGCCGACCCGGACCTGGCCAGCCTGCTGGTGGCCCCGTATTTCCGCACCGCGGTGGAGTCGGCGATCGATTCCTGGCGCCGGGTGGTGGTCACCGCCACCCAGCTGGGCATCCCGATTCCCGGGTTCTCCTCGGCGCTGTCCTACTACGACGCGCTGCGCACCGAACGGCTGCCGGCGGCGCTCACCCAGGCGCAGCGCGACTTCTTCGGCGCACACACCTACGGCCGCATCGACGCGCCGGGCAAGTTTCACACGCTGTGGAGTGGGGACCGCAGCGAAGTCCCGGCCTGACAGCCTGCGGTAGACCATGCGGTTTTTAGATGGGCATCGGCCCCCGTATGACCTGACCTACGACGATGTGTTCATCGTCCCCACCCGCTCCGAGGTCGACTCGCGCTTCGACGTGGATCTGTCCACCCGGGACGGCTCGGGCACCACCATCCCGGTGGTGGTCGCCAACATGACCGCGGTCGCCGGGCGGCGGATGGCCGAGACGGTGGCCCGACGCGGCGGTCTGGTGGTGCTGCCGCAAGACCTGCCGATCGCCGCGGTGCAAGACAGCGTGGAGTTCGTCAAAAGCCGCGACCTGGTCGTCGACACCCCGGTGGTGCTGTCGCCCGACGACTCGGTGTCGGCGGCCACCGCGCTGATCCACAAGCGCGCGCACGGCGCGGCGGTGGTGGTGGCACAAGGCCGCCCGATCGGGTTGGTGACCGAGGCGTCCTGCGTCGGGGTGGACCGGTTCGCCCGGGTCCGCGACGTGGCCATCACCGATTTCGTCACCGCCCCCGCCGACACCGACCCGCGGAAAGTGTTCGACCTGCTCGAGCACGCCCCGATCGACGTCGCGGTGCTCACCGGCGCCGATCACACCCTGGCCGGGGTGCTGACCCGCACCGGCAGCATTCGGGCCGGCATCTACACCCCGGCCACCGACGCGGCGGGCCGGCTGCGGATCGCCGCGGCGGTCGGCATCAGCGGCGATGTGGCCGCCAAGGCCGCCGCGCTGGTCGAGACCGGGGTCGACGTGCTGGTCATCGACACCGCCCACGGCCACCAGCGCAAGGCGCTGGAGGCGATCGCGGCGGTCGCGGCGCTGAACCTGGGGGTGCCGCTGGCGGCGGGCAACGTGGTGTCGGCCGAGGGCACCCGGGATCTGCTCGACGCGGGCGCGACGATCGTCAAGGTCGGGGTCGGCCCCGGGGCGATGTGCACCACCCGGATGATGACCGGCGTGGGCCGGCCGCAGTTCTCGGCGGTGCTGGAATGCGCGGCCGCGGCCCGGCAACGCGGCGGGCACGTGTGGGCCGACGGCGGGGTCCGTCATCCCCGCGATGTGGCGTTGGCGCTGGCCGCCGGCGCGTCCAACGTGATGATCGGCTCGTGGTTTGCCGGCACCTACGAATCCCCCGGTGATTTGATGCGTGACCGCGACGACCAGCCGTACAAGGAGAGCTACGGGATGGCCTCCAAGCGGGCGGTGGTGGCCCGCACCGCCGACGACAGCGCCTATCAGCGGGCCCGCAAGACGCTGTTCGAGGAGGGGATTTCCACGTCGCGGATGGGCCTGGACCCGGACCGCGGCGGCGTCGAGGACCTGCTCGATCACATCACCTCCGGGGTGCGCAGCACCTGCACCTATGTCGGCGCGTCGACCCTGGCCGAGCTGCATGACCGGGCGGTGCTCGGCGTGCAGTCGGCGGCCGGGTTCGCCGAGGGGCATCCGCTGCCGTTCGGCTGGTGACGGTCGGCGACGGTTAGCTCACCCGTTCGCTACCATGAGACTTTCATCGCCGCCGCCGCACCAGGGAAAGGGTCTATGAGCGTCGCGCTCACCCTGCTGTCGCTGCTGGCCATCGTGCTGCTGACCGCCGGCACCGCGATGTTCGTCGCCGCCGAGTTCGCGCTGACCACCCTGGAGCGCAGCACCGTGGAGGCCAACGCCCGCGGCGGCGCCCGCCGCGACCGCTACGTGCAACGCGCGCATCGCACCCTGTCGTTTCAGCTGTCCGGCGCGCAGCTGGGCATCTCGATCACCACGCTGGCCACCGGTTATCTCGCCGAACCGGTGCTGGCCCGGTGGTTTCGCCCCGGCCTGCAGGCCCTGGGCGTGCCCGAGACGATGTCCGACGGCATCGCCTTGTTCCTGGCGTTGCTGATCGCCACCTCGCTGTCCATGGTGTTCGGCGAGCTGGTCCCGAAGAACTACGCGCTGGCCCGTCCGCTGCCGACCGCGCGGGCCACCGCCGGCCCGCAGCTGCTGTTCTCGCTGATCTTCACGCTGGCCATCCGGGCGACCAACGGCACCGCCAACGCGATCCTGCGCACGCTGGGCATCGAACCCGCCGAGGGGCTGCGCTCGGCGCGCTCGCCGCGGGAGCTGGTGTCGCTGGTGCGCACCTCGGCGCGCAGCGGCTCGCTGGACCCGGCGACCGCCGCGCTGGTGGACCGCTCGCTGCATTTCGGGGCGCTGACCGCCGAGGAGCTGATGACCCCGCGCTCCAAGATCGTGGCGCTGCAGACCGATAACACCGTCGCCGACCTGGTGGCCGCGGCCACCGACAGCGGGTTCTCCCGCTTCCCGATCGTGGCGGGCGACCTCGACGAAACCATCGGCATTGTGCACGTCAAGCAGGTGTTCGAGGTGCCCCCCGGCGACCGGGCCGCCACCCCGCTCAGCGCGGTCGCCCAACCGGTGGCGGTGGTGCCCTCGACGTTGGACGGCGACGCGGTGATGACCCAGATCCGCGCCAACGGCCTGCAAACCGCGTTGGTCGTCGACGAGTACGGCGGCACCGCGGGCATGGTCACCGTCGAAGACCTGATCGAGGAGATCGTCGGCGACGTCCGCGACGAGCACGACGACACCACCCCGGATGTGGTGCCGGCCGGCGACGGCTGGCGGGTGTCGGGGCTGCTGCGCATCGACGAGGTCGCCGCGGCCACCGGCTACCGCGCCCCGCAGGGCGAATACGAGACCGTCGGCGGGCTGGTGCTGCACAACCTGGGCCACATCCCGCGGGCCGGCGAAACCGTCGAACTGGCCGCGTTCGATCCCGACGCCCCGTCCGAGCACCCGCCGCGGTGGCGGGCCACCGTGGTCCGGATGGACGGCCGCCGCATCGACCTGATCGAGCTGACCGAGCTGGGCGACCGCGGCGACGCGCACCCCCCACAGCGGAGCCGGCGATGAACGACGTGCTGGGCGTGCTGCTGACCGTCCTGCTGGTCGGCGCGAACGGGTTCTTCGTCGGCGCGGAGTTCTCGCTGATCTCGGCGCGCCGGGACCGGCTCGAGGCGCTGGCCGAACAGGGCAAGAGGCGCGCGGTCACGGTGATCCGGGCCGGCGAACGGCTGCCGCTGATGCTGGCCGGGGTCCAGTTGGGGGTCACGCTGTGCTCGATCCTGCTCGGCCGGATCGGCGAACCGGTGGTGGCCGACCTGCTGGTGCGCCCGTTTGATCTGCTCGGCATCCCGGATGCGCTGCTGCACACGGTGTCGTTTTTGGTGGCGCTGTCGATCGTGGTGACCCTGCATGTGCTGCTCGGCGAAATGGTGCCCAAGAACATCGCCATCGCCGGCCCGGAGACCGCGGCGATGCTGTTGGTCCCGGCCTACCTGCTCTACGTGCGGGCGGCCCGGCCGTTCATCGCGTTCTACAACCGGTGCGCGTTCGCGACGCTGCGCGCGCTGCGGGTGGATCCCAAAAGCGAGTTGGAGGTCACCGTCTCCACCGTCGAGCTGTCCGAGATGATCGCCGAATCGGTGTCGGAGGGGCTGCTCGATCCCGAGGAGCACACCCGGCTCACCCGGGCGCTGCAGGTCCGCACCCGGGTGGTCGCCGACGTCGCGGTGCCGCTGCGCGATATCCGCGCGGTGCCGGTGGCCGCCGCCGGGTCGGGACCCACCGTCACGGCGGTGGAGCGGGCGCTGGCCGAGACCGGCTACTCCCGGTTCCCGGTGGTCGACCCGGACGGCCGATTCGTCGGCTACCTGCACATCAAGGACCTGCTGGCGCTGGGCGACGACCCGGACGCGGTGCTCGACCTGGCGGCGGTGCGTCCGTTGCCGCAGCTGCCGGTGTCGCTGCCGGTGCCCGACGCGCTGTCGCGGCTGCGGCGCAGCAAGAGCCACCTGGCGTTGGCGACCGCCGCGACCGGCCAGGTGGTGGCGATGGTCGCCCTGGAAGACCTGGTCGAGGACCTGGTCGGCACGGTGCGAGACGGAACCCACCGTGTCTGAGGTGCTGGGCCCCGCGCAGTGGCGGGCCCGCGCCGAGGACCACCGGCGGCGGGTCGAGCGATTTGTCGGCCCGCACCAGCGGCGGGCCCGCGCCGGTGAGCCGCACCCGGTGTGGGATTTCTTGTTCAGCTACTACAGTCTGCGACCCGGTCAGCTGCGCTGCTGGCATCCCGGGTACGGCGTGTGGCTTACCGGCGCCGACGCGGTGCGCCGCTACGCCGGGCGGCGCGGCTATACGGTGCGCGACGGCCGGGTCGGCGCCGCCGACGACTATCTGCGCGCCCGGCGCGACACCGTCGCGTTCGTGGCGCGGCTGCTGCGGGCCACCGCGGCGCGGCCCGCGGCGCTGAACTGCTTCGGGTTGCACGAGTGGGCGATGGTGTACCGCAGCGCCACGGTACGCCATGACCGGGTGCCGCTGCGGCTGGGCCGGGCGGCCACCGACGCCGTGGTGGAGTCGGGGCCGGTGCGCTGCACCCATTTCGATGCGTACCGGTTCTTCAGCCCGGCGGCGCGGCCCCGCAACGCCGGCACGCCCAGCCGCGCCACCCAGATCGAGTGGGAACAGCCCGGCTGCCTGCACGCCAACATGGATTTATACAAGTGGTGCTATAAGCTGAGCCCGCTGATCGGTTCCGAGCTCCTGTTGGACTGCCTGGAATTGGCGGCGGCGGCCCGCGAGGTGGACATGCGGGCCAGCCCGTACGACTTGACCGGCTACGGATATCAACCGATCGCCGTCGAACAGCGTGCTGGCCGCGCCGAGTACGTGCGTTGCCAGAGCGCCATCGCCGACCGCGCCGCACCACTGCGGGCAACCCTGCTGGCTCAGTGTGACCTGCTGCTGGAGGCCGCCGGTTGCGGATAGTCGTGCTACCGGTCGGTAAGGTGGGTAATTGCCAGTGAGGGAGGAACTTATGACGGATCGGGTGTCGGTTGGGAATCTGCGCGTCGCGCGGACGCTGTATGACTTCGTGACCAACGAGGCGCTGCCCGGGACCGGCGTCGACCCGGACAGCTTCTGGGCGGGCGTGGACAAGGTCGTCACCGACCTGACCCCGCGTAACCAGGAGCTGTTGGCGCGCCGCGATGAGCTGCAGGCCCAGATCGACAAGTGGCACCGCCATCACGTGATCGAGCCGATCGACCCCGCGGCCTACCGCGCCTTCCTCACCGAGATCGGCTACCTGCAGCCCGAGCCCGACGACTTCACCGTCACCACCGCGGGCGTCGACGACGAGATCACCGCCACCGCCGGCCCGCAGCTGGTGGTGCCGGTGCTCAACGCCCGGTTCGCGCTCAACGCCGCCAACGCCCGCTGGGGCTCGCTGTATGACGCGCTGTACGGCACCGATGTCATCCCGGAAAGCGACGGCGCCGAGAAAGGCACCAGCTACAACAAGGTGCGCGGCGACAAGGTGATCGCCTACGCCCGCAAGGTCCTCGACGACGCGGCGCCGCTGGCCGACGGCTCCTGGACCGAGGTCAAGAGCTTCAAGGTCGCCGACGGCGCGCTGGTGATCACCCGCACCGACGGGTCGGAGACCGCGCTGGCCGGCCCCGAGCAGTTCACCGGCTACACCGGCGACGCCGACGCCCCCGACTCGGTGCTGCTGGCCCACCACGGGCTGCACCTCGAGGTGCTGATCGACCCGGAGTCCCCGATCGGCAAGACCGACGCCGCCGGCATCAAGGACGTGGTGCTGGAGTCGGCGGTCACCACCATCATGGACTTCGAGGACTCGGTGGCCGCCGTCGACGCCAACGACAAGGTGCTGGGCTACCGCAACTGGCTGGGCCTGAACCGCGGTGACCTGTCCGAGGAGGTCAGCAAGGGCGGCAAGACCTTCACCCGCACCCTGCACGCCGACCGCGAGTTCACCGCCCCGGACGGCGCGACGGTGACGCTGCCCGGGCGCAGCCTGATGTTCGTCCGCAACGTGGGCCATTTGATGACCAACGACGCGATCCTGGACGCCGACGGCAATGAGGTGTTCGAGGGCATCCAGGACGCGTTGTTCACCGGCCTGATCGGGGTGCACGGCCTCAAGGCCAGCGACGACACCGGCCCGCTGGTCAACAGCCGCACCGGGTCCATCTACATCGTCAAACCCAAGATGCACGGCCCCGACGAGGTGGCGTTCACCGCCGACCTGTTCAGCCGGGTCGAGGACGTGCTGGGGTTGCCGCAGGCCACCATCAAGGTCGGCATCATGGACGAGGAGCGGCGCACCACGCTGAACCTGAAGGCCTGTATCAAGGCCGCCGCCGACCGGGTGGTGTTCATCAACACCGGCTTCTTGGACCGCACCGGCGACGAGATCCACACCTCGATGGAGGCCGGCCCGATGGTGCGCAAGGGCACCATGAAGAGCCAGCCGTGGATTCTGGCCTACGAGGACGCCAACGTCGATGTCGGGCTGGCGACCGGGCTGACCGGGCACGCCCAGATCGGCAAGGGCATGTGGACGATGACCGAGCTGATGGCCGACATGGTCGAGCAGAAGATCGCCCACCCGCGGGCCGGCGCCAGCACCGCGTGGGTGCCGTCCCCGACCGCGGCGACCCTGCACGCGTTGCACTACCACCAGGTCGACGTGTTCGCGGTGCAAAAGGAGCTGGCCGGCAAGCACCGCACCACCATCGACGAGTTGCTGACCATTCCGCTGGCCAAGGAGCTGGCCTGGGCCTCCGACGAGATCCGCGAGGAGGTCGACAACAACTGCCAGTCGATCCTGGGCTACGTGGTGCGCTGGGTCGACCAGGGGGTGGGCTGCTCCAAGGTGCCCGACATCCACGACGTAGCGTTGATGGAAGACCGGGCGACGCTGCGGATTTCGTCCCAGCTGCTGGCCAACTGGCTGCGGCACGGCGTGATCACCCGCGAGGACGTGCGGGCCAGCCTGGAGCGGATGGCCGCCGTGGTCGACGAGCAGAACGCCGGCGACCCGGCCTACCGGCCGATGGCCCCCAACTTCGATGACAGCATCGCGTTCCTGGCCGCCCAGGAGCTCATCTTGTCCGGGACCGAGCAACCCAACGGCTACACCGAGCCGATCCTGCATCGGCGTCGTCGTGAGCTGAAGGCCCAAAATGCCTGAGTGCGGCCGGCGTAAGTAGACGAAGAGAGCGCAGACACCGCCATGGGTAGGCACAGCATCCCCGGGCCGGATGATGACGAGTACGCCGACGAGCCGTTCGACGACGAGCCATACGACCACGCGCTCGGCGACGAACCGGACGCGGGGCGCTGGGCGGGTTCCGCCGGCCAGCACCGCGGCGACGTCGGCCGCCGCGACTACTTCGAGGCCCCCGGCGGCTACCCCGAGCCCGGCGACTACCCGCCGCACCGCGGCTACCACGACGACGACGGCGACGCGCTGCCCTTCGACGACGACTACGAGGACTACGGCGAATACGACGACGAGGACCTCGACGAGCCGGCCCTAGAGGAGGAGGACGAGCCGCCGACCGGGCGGGTCGCGGTCCGCGCGGGTCGGCGCGGGATGGGCGAGTGGCGCGGCGGGCACCGCAGCGAGGGCGGCCGACGCGGGGTCAGCCTCGGGGTGATCGCCGCCCTGGTCGCGGTGGTGCTGGTGGTGGGCACCGTCATCCTGTGGCGGTTCTTCGGGCACACCCTCTCGCACCGCTCCGACGCGGCCGCCGGGCGCTGCGTGGAAGGCGACCTGACCGTCGCGGTGATCGCCGACCCGGCGATCGCCGACCGCATCCAGGGCTTCGCCGAGCGGTTCAACGACTCCGCCAAACCGGTCGGTGACCGCTGCGTGCAGGTGACCGTGAAGTCGGCCGGCGCCGACGCCGTGGTCAGCGGGTTCATCGGCGACTGGCCGGCCAAGCTCGGGGAACGGCCGGCGCTGTGGATCCCGGGCAGCTCGGTGTCCTCGGCGCGGCTGCAAGCCGTCGCCGGCCGCGAAACCATCACCGACAGCCGCTCGCTGGTCACCTCCCCGGTGCTGCTGGCGATCCGACCGGAGCTCAAACCGGCTTTGGAGAAACAGAGTTGGGCGTCGCTGCCGGAGCTGCAGAGCAAGCCCGACGCGCTGGCCGCCTTGAAGCTGCCGGGCTGGGGGTCGCTGCGGCTGGCGTTGCCGCTCACCGACAACAGTGACGCCGCGTTCCTGGCCGCCGAGGCGGTGGCCGCGGCCTCGGCCCCGCGCGGCGCGCCGGCCAGCGCCGGCACCGGCGCGGTGCGCACCCTGGTCGGCGCGCAGCCCAAGCTGGCCGACGATACGGTCACCGAGGCGATGAATGCGCTGCTGCGGCCCGGGGATCGCGCCGCCGCCCCGGTGCACGCGGTGGTCACCACCGAACAGCAGCTGTTCGCCCGCGGCGAGTCGCTGTCGGATGCCGGGGACACGCTGACGTCGTGGCTGCCGCCGGGACCGGCCGCGGTCGCCGACTATCCGCTGGTGCTGCTCAGCGGTTCGTGGCTGTCGCCCGAGCAGGTCAGCGCCGCCAGCGAATTCGCCCGGTTCGCCCGCAAGGCCGACCAGCTGGCCGACCTGGCCAAGGCCGGGTTCCGGGTGGAAGGGGTCAGCCCGCCGCACAGCGATGTGACCAGCTTCGCCGGGCTGCCGTCGACGTTGTCGGTGGGTGACGACGAGCTGCGGGCGACGCTGGCCACCACCCTGACCGCCCCGACCGCGGGGCCGGCGGTGACCATCATGCTGGACCAGTCGATGACCGCCGACGAGGCCGGCAAATCCCGGCTCGCCAATGTCGTTGCGGCGCTCAACGACCGCATCAAGGCGCTGCCGCCCAATGCCGCGGTGGGGTTGTGGACGTTCAACGGCACCGAAGGCAAGTCGGTGGTGGCCGGCGGCCCGCTGGCCGACGACGTCGACGGCAAACCCCGCACCGACACGCTGACCGGTGCGCTGGACGGGTTGAGCTCGACGTCCGGCGGTGCGGTGTCGTTCACCACGCTGCGGATGGTGTACGGCGACGCGGTGGCGAACTTCCGTGACGGACAAACCAACTCGGTGCTGGTGATCACCGCCGGCCCGCACACCGACCGCACGTTGGACGGCCCGGGCTTGCAGGACTACATCCGCGGGGCCACCGACCCGGCCCGCCCGGTCGCGGTGAACGTCATCGACTTCGGCGATGACCCCGACCGGGCGACCTGGGAGGCCGTCGCGCAGCTGTCCGGCGGCAGCTACCGCAACCTGTCCACCTCGGGCTCCCCCGAGCTGGCCGCCGCGGTCAGCACGCTGCTGGGCTGAGCGGCGCCCGGCTTGGCTTTCTTAGCTTCCTTAGCGCCGAGATCGACGTTTGCGTGCGGAAGTTCGAGTGCACGTCACGGAAACGTAGATCTCGACGCAACTTCTGGCCGCGCCACCGCGTGACACCAGGCGCCACCGCCCGCCGGCTGGCGATGGACCCGCAGTTCGGAGAGCCCCACCAGCCGGTAGGTGTCCGTCGTGGCGGGCAGGGCCGCGGTGAGCACCTGGACGCAGGCGTCCACCAGCGTGGCGTCGAAATCGTCGCCGTCGCCGCCCGCGGGTGTCAGCCGGGCGGTCGCCTCGCCGTCGCGACGCCAGACCTCTTGCACGGTCTGCATCTCCGGCGGGTACCGCAGGCCGTGGGCCGCCAGCTGACGGTAGAACGCCGGCCCGGCAATCGTGTCGGGGCAGCGCAGCCGAGCGCTCTCGCACAGCTGCGGCTCCGCGGCGGCGGTGTCCGGCGCCGCGGTCGCGACGGCGCCGCTGGCCAGCAGCGACCAGCCCGGCGCACCGGACTCGGCGGCGTGGCACTCGAACGACACCGGCTCCGGCGGATCTCCGCGAAACACCAGCTGCACGGTCCGCGGCCGCCCGTCGGTGATCTCCAGGCTCCGGTGAAAGACGACCTCGCGGGCCTCACGGGGCGCTGCGCCGAAGGCGGCGCCGGCCGCCTCGAACACCAGCTTGAGCAGCGTCGCCGCCGGCACCGCCGCCGCGTCGGGGCGGTCGGTGGGCACCGTCAGCTGCTCGGGTCCGAGGTCGGTCTCGACGAACACCGTCCGCGGGTCGGCGGCCGACCGCAACGACCGCCACGACGGCGCCGCGGCATCGCCGCCCGCACCGGTGTCCAACCAGCAGCGGGTGCGCTGCCACGGGTAGGTCGGCGCTGCCGCGCATCGGGTGTCGGCGGGGTGCAGGTGCTGCCAGGCCACCGGTTGACCGCGGGTGTAGAGGGCGCCCAGCGACGCCAGCATGGTGGCGCGTTCCGGGGCGTCCCGGCGCAGCGACGGCAACAGCACGCAGGCCGCGCCGAGCTCGTCGCGCACCGCGTCCAGCAGGATCGGCTGCGGGCTGATCTCTACGAAGGTGTCGCGGCCGGCGTCCAGTAGCCGCCGCGCCGCGGGTGAGAACTGCGGTGCGGCGCACAGGTTTTCCGCCCAGTATCCGGCGTCGAGCGCGCCGTCGACCGGCTCACCGGTCACCGCGGAGTACAGGGGTAGCGTGACCGGCGCCGGCCGGATCCCGACCAGCTCGTCGCGAAGCTGTTGCAGCTGCGGGCCGTCCGGGTCCGCGCTCGCCCCGGCCCGCTGCAGCAACCTGGCCCGCGCACAGACCACCCGGGCGGCGTCGTCCAGGCTGAGGGCGCCGGCGACGTGGGCGGCCGCCACCTCGCCGAGGCCGTGCCCCAGCACGGCGTCGGGCTGCACGCCCCACGACCGCCACAGGGCGGCCAGCGCCACCTGCACCGCGAACAGCGCGGGCTCGACGAGGCCGATGTCGCTGGGGTCGGCCGGCTCGGCGAGCAGCTGGGTGCGCGGGGGCGCCGCCAGGTGCGGGCGCAGCGCGCTCTCGCAGGCGGCCAGCGCCGCCGCGAACGTCGGCTCGTCGGCGGCCAACCGCTGGCCCATCCCCGGCCACTGCGAGCCCCGACCGGAGAACACGAACACCACGCCGGGTCGCTGGCCCGCCCGGCACCGTCCGGTGACCAGCCCGGGGTGCGGCGTCCCGTTGTGGTGGGCGACCAGCGCGGCAGCCAGCTCCGCGGCCGACCCGCCGACCGCGGCCAACCGATGGTCGTAGTGGCCGCGGCGCGCGCCGGCGGTGTGGCACAGCTCGGCGGGGGCGGCCCCGGCCCGCAGC
>NZ_MLQM01000054.1:0-27379 GCF_001854525.1 Mycobacterium talmoniae | reverse complement strand
CGACCGACCCCGGACCGGCCCCCGACACCGAGCCGCAGCGCAGCCCGATCGTGCTGTTGTGGGCGTCGCAGACCGGCACCGCCGAGGAAGCCGCCAGCACCTGCGCCGCGCGGCTGAGCGACGCGGGCCTGCCGGTGGCCGTGCACGGCATGGACGACTTCCCGATCGCCGAGCTGGCGACCACCCGCGAGCTGCTGCTGATCACCAGCACCACCGGCGACGGCGACCCGCCGGATAACGGCACCGGCCTGTGGGAGGCGTTATCCGCCGATACCGCACCGCAACTGGGCAACACCCGGTACGCGGTGTTGGCGTTGGGCGACTCCAACTACGACGACTTCTGCGGGCACGGCCGCAAACTCGACGCCCGGCTGGCCGACCTCGGCGCCACCCGCATCGTCGACCGGGTCGACTGCGAACCCGACTACGAGGACGCCGCCACCGGCTGGGTGGCCGCGCTGACCGAGGCCCTGGTCCGCGAACCGGTGCTGGTCGGCGCCGCACCGCCGCCGTACGGCAAGAAGAACCCGCTGATCACCTGCCTGGTGGGCAACACCGTGCTGAGCGGTCCCGGATCAGCGAAAGAGGTGCGCCAGTTCGTTTTTCTGCTCCCGGAAAACACCCTGAGCTATGAGGCCGGCGACGCGCTGGGGGTGTGGCCGCGCCATCACCGCGAGCTGGTCGACGAATGGCTGGGTGTCACCGGGTTGGAGGGTGACGCCCTGGTGGAGGTCGGCGACCATGAACCGATGCTGCTGCGCGACGCGCTGCGGGAGCGGTTCGCGATCGCCCGGCTCAACCCGGACCTGGTGCGGTTCGTCGCCGAACGCAACGGCGACACCGAGCTGCGGGAACTGCTGAAGCCGGAGAACAAGGCCCGCTTCACCGACTGGGCGTGGGGACGCCACCAGATCGACCTGTTCGCCGAATACCCGGTGCAGGTGTCCGCCGAGGAGTGGCTGTCGGTGCTCAAACCGCTACAGCCGCGGCTGTATTCGATCTCGTCGAGCCCCAAGCAGGACCCCTGGGAGGTGCACCTGACCGTGTCGGCGGTGCGGTACGACTTTCGGGGCCGCCCGCGTCGCGGGGTGTGTTCGACCTATCTGGCCGATGCCGCCGAGAACGACGGCATCGGGGTCTTCCTGCAGAAGTCCAACCACTTCCGGCCGCCCACCGCGTCGCCCACACCGATGATCATGATCGGGCCCGGCACCGGCATCGCCCCGTTCCGCGGCTTCCTGCAGGAACGGCGCGCGCTCGGCCACACCGGGCCCAACTGGCTGTTTTTCGGCGAACAGCACGCCGCCACCGACTTCTACTACCGCGACGAGATCACCGGCATGCACGCCGACGGGTTCCTCACCGAACTCGACCTGGCGTTCTCGCGTGATCAGCCGGAGAAGATCTACGTGCAGGACCTGATGCGCGCCCGCGGCGCCGAGCTGTGGCGGTGGCTGCAGGACGGGGCGCACCTGTACGTGTGCGGGGATGCGCAGCGCATGGCCAAGGAAGTCGACGCCACGATCGTGGAAATCGCGCAGCGGCACGGCAACCTCGACCACGACGCCGCCAAGGCCTATGTGAAGGGGCTGTCCTCCGCGGGCCGCTACCAACGCGACGTGTACTAGGCGTTCTGGCGGCGCACTGCGCAGAATGGGGACGTGGTGGCGGCCTTTGACGAGGTGGTGCGGCCCGGGCATCCGTTGCGGGCCGTCGGCGACGGGATCTGGTCGGTCCTGGCCGCCGACGCGGCCGCGCCCGAGGACCGGATGGCGGCGGTCTACGACGGCCTGATCGGCAACCGCGTCTACAACCGGCTGGCCTGGGGTGCCTCACCGCGCGCCTACGCGGACTTCGCCGCGGCCGCGGTCGACTCGGCGCGCGGGCCGCTGCTGGATGTCGGCTGCGGCACAGCGGTGTTCACCGCCGACGCCTACCGGCACGCCCGGCGCCCGCTGGTGCTGGTGGACCGCTCGCTGGGCATGCTGCGCCGCGCCGCGGCGCGGGTCGGCACCGGTCAGGCGATGTTCGTGCAGGCCGACCTGTGGGACCTGCCGTCGATCCGGTTCCGGGACCGGGTGTTCAGCACGGTGGTCTGCTACGGGGTGCTGCACCTGCTCGACGATCCGGCCGCGGCCGTGCGACGGCTGTGCGACCAGGTGGCCCCCGGCGGCACGGTGTATGCGACGGCGCTCGTCGCGCGGACCCGCCGCGCCCGCGCCATGCTGCGCGCCCTGCACCGCGGCGGACAAAGCGCGCCGCCCCGCACCCCCGACGAACTCGCTGACCTGCTGCGCCCGGTGCTGCCCGACCTCACGATCGAGACCGCCGGGGCGATGGCCTACCTGACCGCCCGGCCGGCGCGGTAACACCGCCCCAGGTCGGTCGGCGATACGCCATCCCGCCGCCAGGACCACACCTTAAGCTGGCCAAGTTACGAACCCGAACAAAGGAGTAGCCGATGGCGTGGTTCCTCGCGCTGCAAGGACCGCCCAGCAAGGTCGGCCAGGGGCTGACCTACGAACTGCACGATTCCGCGGATGTCGCGCAGATCACCGAGGAGATGCTCAGTTCGGCGAGCAGCGACCGTCCGGTGGCGATTCCGGCCGTGCTGGGCAACAGGCCGCGGCCGGTGACGGTGTATGTGCGGCCGGCGGTGTGGGGGGCCTGGTCGTTCTACGAGATGACCGAGGAAGAACGCCGCGAAATGCTGGCCGCGAACCCGCTGATCAACGCGGTCGCCCAGGCGGCCAAGCAGAAGCAGGCCAAGGCGCAACAGGGACCGTCGGTGGTGACGCTCCCCCGGCTGGACTCGAACCAGCAACCCTTCGGTTAACAGCCGAATGCTCTGCCAATTGAGCTACAGGGGACTGACCGTCCACGATAGACGCTGTCGCGTCCACGTGGGCTGCGGGACGACTCTAACGTATCGGCGGCGGAGGGTGCGGAGCGGGCCAGCCTGTCCGCCGCCGCCGCGACCGGTGAGGCAGGATGGAGCCATCGATTTGTCTGGAGGGGACCGTTGATCCGGTATTTCGTGGTGCTGGGGTTGGGTTACGTGTTGGGCGCGAAGGCAGGCCGTCGCCGCTACGAGCAGATCGCGGGCACCTATCGTGCCCTGACCGGCAGCCCGGTCGCGCGGTCGGTGATCGATGCGGGCCGGCGCACCATCGCCAACCGGGTCTCCCCCGATCCGCGGATGGTGACGCTGACCGAGATCGACCAGCGCACCGCCGTCGTCGGGCGGGCGGACAACGCGAACTGAGCCGCGCCCGGGTCAGGCGGTGAGGTCGTCGCCGCTGGCCTGCTCCAGCAGGCTGCGCCGGTAGGCCTCCATCGCGACCAGGTCGCCGAACAGGGCGTGGTATTCGTCGCTGTTGTCGACCGGGGACATGCGCTGCAGCTTGGATTTGACCTCGGCGATCTGCCGGCCCACCCACACCTCCTGCAGCCGGGCCAGCACCCCGCCGATGTAGCGCGGCAGCTTGTCCTCGTCGACGCGGATGGCCTCCACCCCGAGCTCGTTGATCAGGCCCGCGGTGGCCGCCGAGGTGGTCTGCTGGCGCACCGCGTCGATCCATTCGGCGCCGGCCACCCCGGCGGTGGTGCCGCCGGCGGCCTGCAGCGCGGTGCGGACCGCGGCGTAGCCGGGGTGGGTGAAGCTCTCGACGGTCAACGTGTCGAACACCGGCCCGGCCAGCGCCGGATACTGCAGCGCCGATTTGAGCGCTTCGCGCTGCGGCCACAGCGTGGGATCGGCCGGGTCGGGCCGGGACACCGCGGGGGCGGCGGGCGCACCGTTGCCGGCCGCGGCGCGCCGGGCGGCGGGTTTGGCGCCGCCGTGGGCCCTGGCCTGGTCGCGGACCCGGCCGATGACCTGCGCGACGTCGGCCCAGCCGACCCAGCCGGCGAGCTGGCGCGCGTACTCGTCGCGCAGCATGGGGTCCTTGATCCGGGCGACCATCGGCACGCAGCGGCGCAGCGCGGCGACCCGGCCCTCGGCGCTGTCCAGGTCCATCTCACCCAACGCGGCCCGGATTGCGAACTCGAACAACGGGGTTCGCCGCGCCACCAGATCCCGCAGCGCCGCGTCACCGGACCGCAGCCGCAGATCGCAGGGGTCCATGCCGTCGGCGGCGACCGCGACGAAGGACTGCCCGGCCAGGTGCTGCTCACCGTCGAGCGCCTTGACCGCGGCGGCCTGACCGGCCGCATCGCCGTCGAACACGTAGATCAGTTCGCCGCGGAAGAAATTGTCGTCCATCATCAGCCGGCGCAGCATGGCCAGGTGCTCGTCGCCGAAGGCGGTGCCGCACGAGGCGACGGCGGTGGTGACCCCGGCCAGGTGCATGGCCATCACGTCGGTGTAGCCCTCGACCACGACGGCCTGATGCCCCTTGGCGATGTCGCGTTTGGCCAGGTCGATCCCGAACAGCACGTTTGACTTCTTGTACAGCACGGTTTCGGGGGTGTTGACGTATTTGGCTTCCATCGGGTCGTCGGGGAAGATGCGCCGCGCCCCGAACCCGATCACCTCGCCGGCCGCGGTGCGGATCGGCCACAGCAGCCGGCGGTGGAACCGGTCGATGGGGCCGCGCCGGCCCTGCCGGGACAGGCCCGCCGCCTCGAGTTCCTTGAACTCAAAGCCCTTGCGCTGCAAGTGTTTGGTCAGACTGTCCCACCCGGACGGGGCGAATCCGCAGCCGAACTGTTTGGCGGCTGCGGCGTCGAAGTTGCGTTCGGTGAGGTACTGGCGCGCCGGGGCGGCCTCCTCGCTGGTCAGCGCCGCGATGTAGAACTCGTGGGCGGCGGCGTTGGCGGCGATCAGCCGGCTGCGGGTGCCCCGGTCGCGCTGGGCGCCGGTGCTGGTCCCGGTGTAGCTGATGGTGTAGCCGATCCGGTCGGCGAGCAGTTCGACGGATTCGACGAAGTTGACGTGCTCGATCTTCTGGAGGAACGCGTACACGTCGCCGCCCTCGCCGCAGCCGAAGCAGTGGAAGTGGCCGTGGTTGGGGCGCACGTGGAACGACGGTGACTTTTCGTCGTGGAACGGGCACAGTCCCTTGAGCGAATCCGCGCCGGCGCGACGCAGTTGCACGTAGTCGGCGACGACGTCCTCGATGCGGACACGTTCACGGATGGCGGCAATATCGCGATCGGGGATGCGGCCGGCCATCGGGCTAGTTTAGAGCGCCGAACCCGGCCGCGATGACGCCGTCGCCGCAGATTGTGCACGGATACCGGCCCGGTGCGGGATAGGGTCAGTCCCGGCGACGGGGACGGGAGGCTGCGATGACCGGTGGGGGTTACCCGGGTGGACCTGGCGGTCCGCCCTACGGCGGCGGCTGGCCGCCGAGCGGGCCCGGTGTACCTCCCGGTCCCCCGCCGCCTGGCTGGCCGGGAATGCCTGCTCCCCCGCCGCAGCGCGGCGGGAAGAACACCCGAATCTGGCTGGTGGTAACGGCGTTGGTCGCCGTGCTCGTGGTGCTGGGGGTGGTGATCTGGCTGGTCGCGCCCAGCAAGTCGCACCACTCGTCAACACACGCCTCGCCGGGGCCCCACGCCAACGCCGGCCCCACAGTTACTGGGGACGCGGTCAAGAAGGTGCTGCTGAATGGCACCGAGCTGTCGAAGATGCTCGGACAACCGTTTGCAGGCACCTTGCTTGACGAGCAGCAATATGGGGGCTTGGAAGCGATGGGCAAGCCGTCGACGGCCGCATCGCCTGATTGCTTTGGGGTCGTGGTGCTCGCATCTAGAAGCGTCTACGAATCCGCGGGTGTGCAAAGCTACGCCGCGGTCGCGTGGGGGCAGGGGACCCCCGACAATCCCGCGTTCATGAACGCCGTCAATTACCGCGTGATCTACGTCAACGAGGCTGTTGTCGCGTTGGACAGCGCCGCGGATGCCGCGGCACTGTTCGCAAAATTCTCCGAACAGTGGAAGCACTGCGACGGGCAAAGGGTGTCTGAACCAGCCGCCGGCCCAGGTGGCGAAAACACCGACTGGAGAATCAACGATGTCAGGGTGACCGACTCCGTCCTTGCGGCAACGGCGCATATGGGCGACGCCGGACCGTATGCGCGGGCCATCGGCGTTCAAGGAAACTGCCTGGTGGAGGTCAGCATGCCGTTCAATAATGCACCCGAGGAGAAAACCGGGACCGCGGATATCAACACCAGCGGCATCGACGTCGCGCGGGCGATGATGGACAAAGTCAGCAAGCTCAGCTGATTTCGGAGCGCCGCGACACGTCAATCCAGGTCGAAAGCGTGGTGGATCGCGGCGCTGAGGTCGGGTTCTTGCTCGGGCAGCAAGTAGCCGATGTGTCGGCTGAGCGATTCGACGGGGATCGTGACGATGTTGTCGCAGCTGACAACGGATGGTTTGTCGAGCCCGTTGGCGGGGCCGACGGGCACCTCCGTCGAGAGCCCCCGGATGGTGGCGGTGATCGGGGCGACGGTGACACGGGCCAGGTACGGCCGGACGAGTTCGCGCGTGAGGATCAAAACGGGCCGGTGTTTATCCAGCTGCGCAACGTGAATCGGTCGCATCAGTCGAGACCGCTCGGCAGATCCGCCGCGTAGCGGGCGAGCTCGTCCAGGTCGTCGCGGCCGGGCTTTTCGGCGGCGAGGATGGCCGCATCGCGGGCGGCGACCTGGCGGCGGCGTTCGCGTTCGAGGGCGCGAAGCACGACGGCGGCACGGCTGGGCGCCCGCTTCTCGCCGACTTGCTGGTCGATGAAGGCCACAATCTCGTCGGGCAACCGGACGGCAATCTGAATGCTCATCCCAAAATGGTACCGGTCTGGGATGCAGATTGGGGACTTGGTGATCCCGACCGCGACACGCTCCGGCGCCCTCGGTGCAGCGAGCGCTCCGCAACCGGGCGGCATCAGCGACCGCCAAATTGTGCGTCGCCGCCGAACCGGCGCGGACTAGGGTCATTGCGACACCGGATGGGAGGCTGCGGTGAACGGTGGCGGGGGCTATTCGTCTGGACCCTTTGGTGGCGAGCCATTCGGCGGGGGTGGTGATCCATTTGGCGGGGGCTGGCCGTCGGGCGGCGGCTGGCCGGGCGCACCCGGCGGTCCCGCACCGCAGCCCCCGCCGGCACAGCCGGAAACCAACACGCTGGCGACGCTGTCGGTGGTCTTCGCGGTGGTGTTCGCCCCGGTCGGTGCCGTGCTGGGCCATCTGGCGCTGTCCGAGATCAAGAAGCGTCATCAGGCTGGGCACACACGTGCGCTGGTCGGGGTGACGCTGTCCTATGTGGTCATCGTGCTGGCCGTAGTGAGCGTCGTGGTGTGGGCGCTGATACCCGACCGCACGAGCACGTCCACGTTAGCGACGTCCCCCGCCACCACAACATCTCAACACCCGATCACCGGCGACGCCCTCCACCGGGTGCTCCTCGATGGTGGCGAACTCACGAAATTGCTCGACACCCCGTTTAAGGCCCAACCGGGGTTAATGGGCGACGGCACCGCCGGCAGCTTCGACACGCTGATCGGCGGGAGCAGCACGCCGCCGAAGTGCACGGGCGTCGTGAACGTCGCGCACAAGGACGCCTACGCCTCAGCCACGGTGCAACGTGTCGCCGGAGAGTACTGGTGGGGCACCGGTGTGGGCCGGGTATTGACGGTCGACGAAGCCGCGGTCGCGTTACCCACGGCACCGGACGTGCAGACCCTCTTCGCAAAATTCTCCGAGCAGTGGAAGGCCTGCGACGGACAGACGGTGACCACACCGCCCGGGTCGCAGGGGGGCGAGAACATCGTCGAGCACATCCGCGGTGTCACGATCACCGATTCCGTGCTGTCGGCAACCCTGGACATGGAGATTCAGGACGGCGACACCGTCCCGGTAGCACGGGCGGTGGGCATTCAGGGCAACTGCCTCGTGGACGTTCTGGTGCACTTTCATCTCCCGTGGCCCGATGAGCCGGGTTCGGCCGACCCCAAGACCAGCGGCATCGACGTCGCCCGGGCCATGATGGACAAGGCCAGCAAACTCAGCTGATCCCGGCCGCGACGCGCTCCAGTCGCCCCTCGGTGTAGGAGGCGATCTGATCGACGATGACCCGCAGCCGGGTGTCGTCGTCGCCGGCGGTGTTGAACGCCGGGATGAACACCGGGTCCAGCGTGCTCGGCGCGTTGGCCAGCAGCCACCCCGCCACCGCGTGGATGCGCTCCCGCTGCCGCGCCTGGATCTCGCGGTGCCGCGGATCGGACATGATGAAGTGCACCGCCAGGGTTTTCAGCACCGCCACCTCGGCCCGGACCACCTCGGGCACCTGCAGATCCGCGCGATAGCGGGCCAGCGGCCCGTCCCCGGCCACCGCGCGGGTCGCGGTGATCGCGGCCGAGGCGAAGCGGCCCACCAGCTCGCTGGTCAGCCGTTTGAGCGCCACCGACGCCGACAGCGTGGCGTCGTACTTGCCGACCGCGGCGACCACCGGCAGCCCGGACAGCCGGGTGGCGGCGGCGACCAGGTCATCGGCGCTGACTTGGTCGAACTCGGAGGCACCGAGGCGAGCCAGGGTGGCGGCCGCGTCGTCGTCGGCGAGCACCCGCAGGTCGATGCGCCCGGCGATCACCCCATCCTCGACGTCGTGCACCGAGTAGGCGACGTCGTCGGCCCAGTTCATCGCCTGCGCCTCCAGGCACAGCCGATCCGGTGGCGCGCCCTGGCGCATCCAGGCGGCGTGGTGGCGGTCGTCGTCGTAGAAACCGAACTTGGTGCGCCCACCCCCGCGCGGCCACGGATATTTGGTGACCGCGTCCAGCGCCGCCCGGGTCAGGTTCAGCCCGGCGCTGCGTCCTTGTGGGTCAAGGACTTTGGGTTCCAGGCTGGTGAGGATGCGGAAGTTCTGGGCGTTGCCTTCAAAGCCGCCGCAGGACGCCGCCAGCTCGTCGAGCGCCTGTTCCCCGTTGTGCCCGTAGGGCGGATGGCCGATGTCGTGGGCCAGGCCGGCGAGTTCGACCAGGTCGGGATCACAGCCCAATCCGATCGCCATCCCCCGCCCGATCTGGGCCACCTCCAACGAATGGGTGAGCCGGGTGCGCGGGGTGTCGCCCTCCCGCGGGCCGACGACCTGGGTTTTGTCGGCCAGCCGGCGCAGCGCAGCGCAATGCAGCACGCGGGCGCGGTCGCGGGCGAAGTCGGTGCGGTGCTGGCCCTCGGTGCCGGGCAGCCCCGCGGTCTTCGGTGCCTCAGCGACGACGCGGGCGCGATCGTGCGCGTCGTAGGGATCCGGTTGGTTGGTGCTCACCGCTGCATAGTCTGCCAAAGCCGGGTACGGCTCATTTGCTGGTCAACATCAGGTACTGGGCCGACACCAGTTGGTGCACCACCGGCTCTTGGCTGCCCGACACCTCGATGGCGTAACGGTCGGCCACCGCGACGCAGTAGAAGGAGGACGCGGTCTGATCTTTGTGCGCCAAGCATTTCGCGTCGGGCAACCCCTTGATCGCCGCGGCCGGACCAAATTGGGCGTCGGTCATCTCCCCCGCGAAGCCGTCGACGATCTTCTTCGCCGAGGCGGCGTCCGGGGTTTGGTAGACGTTGGTAAACGCTTTGGCGACCAGTTGCAGCTGTGCCGCATCGAAGATTGTCCGCGACCGGACCGGGTCGCCATCGAAATGCAGCTGCCCGTGCGCGTCGTAGACCCCGCCGGCCCCGTACATCAGCGGGTTGTCGGCGGGGCGGGGAACGGTGCGGGCCAGCACCCCACCCGGGTCGATCGGCAGGTTGGCGAGCTGATCGACCGGGGTGGGCTGGAACTGGTCGATCAACGGGCCCTGTTTATCCAGGGTGGTGGCGATCAACTCCGCGGCCGCGTCGGCGCCGTCTTGAGCCGTTGCGTACTGGTACAGGACGTAGGGGCCGTGGGCGATGAAGGATTTCACCGCCCAGTGCCCGAGCACATCCCAGTTGTGCGACGAGCCCTTGGCGTCCGGGTAGCGGGGAATCGGAACGGGCTGATACACGGTCGGTTCGTCGGAGAACGACGACTTCACACTGGCGCCCTTGTCCGCCAGTTCGGTGGCCGCGGCCGCGGCGTCCTCGGGGCTGGCGAACCGCAGCACCACATTCCGCAACGACTTGCGCCGCGTCGGGATTCCGGTACCTGACCCCGAGTTGTCGGCCCGGTAGCTGCTGAACCCGGTGACGAAGTTGTGGGCGGCCACCACGTCCCCGGCGCCGGCTTCGTCGCCGACGTTCAACGTGGCGGCGTCTTCCACCTCGCCCATTCCGGTGACCAAGCTGGGGTCCACCTCCCAGGGGCCCAGCACATTACCGGCCATGCGACGCGCTTCCAGACCTGCGCCTTTCGCGGGGTCACCGGCGTTGCCGAACGGCGGCTGCGGTTTGGTCGGAAAATTTCCCGGATCCAACAGCGCGACGTCGACACCGCCCTGGGCGGCTTCGGTGCGCTGCGCCACCGAACCGGACACGGTCGTCGTACAGCCCGCCAGCGTCACGGCCACCGCCGCGGCAGTCAGCACCTGCCTCATCCTCACCACGCCGTGAGCATAGAGCGACCCGGCGGGGTGCACGTGATCAACCGGCCGACCCGCGGGTTGCGCATTAGATTGACAGGCATGCGCGTAGCCCGGCTGCTCGGCACCATCCTGGCGCTTCTGACCGCGGGGGCCCTGCTGGCACCGGCCGGCGCGGCGGACCCACCGGCTCGGTTGACCGACTACATCACCGACAACGCCGGCGTGCTGAACAGCATCAGCCGCGGCCAGGTGTGGGGTCATGTCGACAGCCTCTACACCGAGCGCCACGTTCGCCTCTGGGTGGTCTACGTGCACAACTTTTCCGGCGAATCCCCGGAAAGCTGGGCCCGCGACACCATCCGCATGAACTACCTCAGCGACCACGACGCGCTGCTGGCGGTGGCCACCGACGACCGCAGCTACGCGTTTTTGGTGCCCACGGCAATCAAGAACGTCAGCTCCGGTCAAGTGGACGAGCTGCGCCGCAACCAGATCGAGCCCGCGCTGCACCGCGGCGACTGGGCCGGCGCGGCGGTGGCCGCCGCCGACGGGCTGGGCCAGTCAACCTCGACCACCTTTGACTGGTGGTCACTGCTGATCGCGCTGGGGGTGGTGCTGGTCGTCGGCGTGGTGCTGGTGGTCGCGCTGCGCTACCGACGCCAGCGCCGCCGCGCCGCCGAGCTGACCGCGGCCCGCAAGGTCGATCCCACCGACGCGGGGGCACTGGCCGACGTGCCGCTGCACGCGCTCGACGGCCTGTCCCGGGAGATGGTGGTCGACGTCGACAACGCGTTGCGCACCAGCACCAACGAGCTGGCGTTGGCGATCGAGGAATTCGGGGCGGCGCGCACCGAGCCGTTCAGCCAGGCCGTGAGTGCCGCCAAGGCGGCGCTGACCCAGGCGTTCAACGTGCGCCAACAGCTCGACGACGCCATCCCCGAGACCCCGGCGCAGCGCCGCGAGCTGCTGACCCGGGTGATCGTCGCCGCCGCCAAGGCCGACCGCGAACTGGAGGCGCAGCGGGAGGCGTTCGAGCAGCTGCGCGACCTGGTGATCAACGCGCCGTCCCGGCTGGACGGGCTGACCCAGCGGCTGGTCGAGCTGACCGCCCGGGTTCCCGACGGCGAGCAACACCTGACCGAGTTGCGCAAGGAATTCGACGCCGCCGCACTGGCTTCGGTGGCCGGCAATGTCAGCACCGCCGGCGAGCGGCTGTCCTTCGCCGACCGCAACATCACCCGCGCCCGGGAGGTGGCGGCCCGGCCGGTCGCCGGCCAGCAAAGCGAGTTGGTCGACGCGGTCCGCGCCGCCGAAGCCGCGCTGGGGCAGGCCGGGGCGCTGCTGGACGCGGTGGACAGCGCGGCCAGCGACATCCGGCACGCGGTGGCGGCCCTGCCGGCGGCGATCACCGATATCCAGGCCGGGATCGAGCACGCCGACGCGCTGCTGCCGCAGGGCGCCGGGGCGCACCGCGCCGAACTGACCGCCGCCCGCGCCGCCGCGGTCACCGCCGTCGACAACGCCCGCCGCTCCACCGACCCGCTGGGCGCGTTCATGCAGGTGACCAAGGCCGACGCGGACCTGGACCGGCTGCTGGCGGTGCTGGCCGAGGAGCAGGCCGCCGCCGAACGGCTCAACCGCGCGCTGGAGCAGGCGCTGTTCAGCGCCCAGTCGCGGGTGCGCGCGGTGTCGGACTACATCGACACCCGGCGCGGCAGCATCGGGCCGGAGGCCCGCACCCGGCTCGCCGAGGCCAGCCGGCAACTCGACGCCGCGCAGAGCCGACGCTCCACCGACGTGTCCAGCGCGATCGCGCACGCCCACAGCGCGGCCACGCTGGCCGCGCAGGCGCAGTCGTTGGCCCAGGCCGACGCGCAGTCCGCGCAGCAGGCCTACTACGGGCGCTACGGCGGCGGCGACAACACCGGCGCGATGCTCGGCGGGATCATCATCGGCAACATCCTCAGCGGCGGGATGCGCGGCGGCTTCGGCGGCGGCTCCGGGGGCGGTTGGAGCCCCACCTCCTTCGGCGGCTCCGATTCCTCCGGCGGCGGCTTCTTCGGCGGCGGCGGCAGGTTCTGAGGCGGGTTTGCCGCGAGCGCGCGGGTCCCGTTTGCCGCGAGCGTGCGTGTCCCCGGCCGACACACCGGGCCAATCACCGGATTTGCGCACGCTCACGCCGCCCGCGCGCGGCCCAACTGCACGTCGATCCGGCGCACCATCTCCCAGGACCGACGCCGAACGTCGTCGGCCACGATCGACAGCACGCTCCAGCCGATCTCCTGCAGCGCGGCCCGCTTTTGCCGGTCGTGGCGCAGGTCGTCGGGGCCGCTGTGCCAGTCGAAGCCCTCGTATTCGACGGCGACCCGCCGGTCGGGCCAGGCGAAGTCGACCCGCCACGTCCGCCCGTTGCGGTCGACGATCTCGTACTGCAGCACCGGCGGCGGCAGCCCGCCGTCGTGCATCGCCAGCCGCGCCTCGCTTTCCATCGGCGATTCCGACTCCGCCGCGGCCAGCGGAATCAGCTCCCGCACGTGGACGATGCCGCGCCGCCCGGCCTGGCGGGCCGCCGCCGCGCGCAGCTGCCGCCGATCGCAGGTGGCGCTGCGCAGCGCGGCATCCAGGGTGGCCAGGGCGCGGGGTCGGCGCAGCCCGCGCGCGACTTCGACGGCCGTCCAAGCCGGCGCGGTGGCCGGCCGACCGTCGACCAGGCCCAGCGGTGCACCCTCGCGACGGTGCACGACCAGACCGTCGGAGCCCCGCAGCTGGTGCCCGGCCGGGTTCAGCACGTGCAGGTCGACGACGTCCTCGGTGTCGAATCCGTAAGCGGCGGCGGCGGTTCCAAGACAGATCGCGACGGGTTCACCGGCGCGCAGATCCAAGCCGCGCAGCCGCAGCAACGGATCGGGGTCCGTTTGCGCGTAGATGCCGGTCCACACCCAAGCGAGTTCCCCACGGGCGACGCGGGTTTCGAATGCGGCCCGGCCCAGGCGGTCGACCAGTTGCGCGGTGGTGGCGACGCCGCCCTGGCCGGCTAGCAGGGCGTCCAGTTCGGTCATGGCTGGATCGTGCAGGCTGCGGCCCCGCGCCGGTAGTCAGCCCTGTGGATGACGAGCGTGCGTGGACCCGGCGACACGCGCGGCGTGTCGACCGGGGACACGCACGCTCGCGCAGGACGGGACTTAGCAGCCCTTGAGCTTGGCGGCCAGGTAATCGGCGACGGCGTCGAGGCCGATCCGCTCCTGGGTCATCTGGTCGCGTTCGCGCACCGTGACGGCCTGGTCGTCGAGGGTGTCGAAGTCCACCGTCACACAGAACGGGGTGCCGATCTCGTCTTGGCGGCGGTAGCGGCGCCCGATCGCGCCGGCGTCGTCGAAGTCGACGTTCCAGCATTTGCGCAACTCGGCGGCCAGGTCGCGGGCTTTCGGCGAGAGGTCGGCGTGCCGGCTCAGCGGCAACACCGCGGCCTTCACCGGCGCCAGCCGCGGGTCCAGCCGCAGCACCGTGCGTTTGTCCACTCCCCCTTTGGCGTTGGGTGCCTCGTCCTCGTTGTAGGCGTCGATCAAAAACGCCATGAACGAGCGGGTCAGCCCGGCCGCCGGCTCGATCACATACGGCACATAGCGGGCCTCGGTGGTCTGGTCGTAGTACGACAGGTCGGCACCGGAATGCTTGGCGTGGGTGGACAAGTCGAAGTCGGTGCGGTTGGCCACCCCTTCCAGCTCGCCCCACGGGTTGTTCTGGAAACCGAACTTGTACTCGATGTCGACGGTGCGGTCGCTGTAGTGCGACAGCTTGTCCTGGGGATGCTCGAACAGCCGCAGGTTTTCGGCGGCGATGCCCAAATCGACATACCAGGCCAGCCGCTCGTCGATCCAGTACTGGTGCCACTCCGGCGCGGTCGAGGGTTCGACGAAGAACTCCATCTCCATCTGCTCGAACTCGCGGGTGCGGAAGATGAAGTTGCCCGGGGTGATCTCGTTGCGGAAGCTCTTGCCGGTCTGCGCGATGCCGAACGGCGGTTTGCGCCGCGAGGTCGTCATCACATTGGCGAAGTTGACGAAGATGCCCTGCGCGGTCTCCGGGCGCAGATAGTGCAGCCCCTCCTCGGTTTCGATCGGCCCGAGATGGGTCTTGAGCATCATGTTGAACTCGCGCGGCTCGGTCCACTGTCCCTTGGTGCCGCAGTCCGGGCAGACGATCTCGCCCATCGGGGCATCGTCGGGGTTATCCAGGCCCTTTTTCAGCGCGTACGCCTCTTGCATGTGGTCCTGGCGGTGCCGCTTGTGGCAGTTCAGGCACTCCACCAGCGGGTCGTGGAACACCTCGACGTGCCCGGAGGCCACCCACACCTCCCGCGGCAGGATGATCGACGAATCCAGGCCGACGACGTCGTCGCGGGCGGTCACCACCGAACGCCACCACTGCCGTTTGATGTTCTCCTTGAGCTCCACCCCCAGCGGCCCGTAGTCCCACGCGGATTTGGTGCCGCCGTAGATTTCGCCGGACGGGTAGACCAGGCCACGGCGTTTCGCCAGGTTGACGACGGTATCGATGACGGACGCCACGAGTGGATGCACTCCTGTCTTTCGCTGCCAGGGGGACCGTGGCGGCGGGGCCGCCGCCACGGAGAGCATCAGCCATCGTAGCGACCAGCGCTGAAGCCCCCGACACGCTTTGACATGCGTCATCGTGCATGAAACAGTAGAATCCTGCTGAAAACGATTTCCAATAGTTTGGCCGTTGGGCCGACGGTCCCGCGCGAAGGTGGTTGAGATGTCTCCCGTCACGTCTACGGCGGCCGATGCCGACCTGGGCTCCGCGCCGGCCGACCATCAGCACACCAGCACCCCGTTCCCCGCGTCGCCGCCGCGGGAGATCCTCGAGGCCGCCGGCGAACTGCTGCGGGCCCTGGCCGCGCCGGTGCGGATCGCCATCGTGCTGCAGCTGCGCGAATCCCAGCGCTGCGTGCACGAGCTGGTCGACGCGCTGGGGGTGCCGCAGCCGCTGGTCAGCCAGCACCTGAAGATCCTCAAGGCGGCCGGGGTGGTCGCCGGGGAGCGGTCCGGCCGCGAGGTGCTCTACCGGCTGGCCGACCATCACCTCGCCCACATCGTCGTCGACGCCGTCGCGCACGCCGGCGAGGACAGACCGTGACCAGCACCGGGGTGCGGTCCACCCGGCAGCGGGCCGCGATCTCGGCGCTGCTGGAGAGCATCGAGGACTTCCGCTCGGCCCAGGAGCTGCACGACGAGCTGCGCCGCCGCGGCGAGAACATCGGCCTGACCACCGTGTACCGCACCCTGCAGTCGATGGCCGCCGCCGGCCTGGTCGACACGCTGCGCACCGACACCGGCGAGGCCGTCTACCGGCGCTGCTCGGAGCATCACCATCACCATCTGGTGTGCCGCAGCTGCGGCTCCACCGTCGAGGTGGAGGGCAACCAGGTCGAGACCTGGGCCACCGACATCGCCGCCGAGCACGGCTTCTCCGACGTCAACCACACCATCGAAATCTTCGGCACCTGCGCCGACTGCCAGTCGTAACCGGCGCATCCGGGGCGCCGAGCGTGCGCAAAACCGGGATTTCACGCGGCGTGTCGACCGGGGACACGCACGCTCGCGTCACGACGTGAGCTCGCCGCGGATGTCGACACCTTTTTCCAGCACCAGCAGCACCAGGGTGCGCAGCGCGTCGTCGACCAGGCCGGATCCGGGAAAGTTGTAGCGCAGCAGCACGTCGGCGGTCTTACCCGAGTTGCGTTTGGCGGCCGTCGCACTGGTTTTCTCCACCAGGGTCACCGTGCCCAGCTGGGTGGTGCGCGCACGCTCGGCCACCCGGTCGCGGATCTTCTTGCTCAGCGGCAGATCCCAGGCCAGCACCTGGGTCAGCGACACCAGGTCCAGCCCCTCGGCGATGGTCACCACCCGCAGCGACGCCAGGGTGCCGCCGTAGTTGACCGTCAGCGCGCCGTCGGCCTCCTCGCTGACCGGCAGCACCTCGGCCAGGACCAAGGCAAGGCGCTCCTGCAGGGACGGCATCACGCGCTCCCGAACCGGCGGTGCCGCGACGCGTACTCCTCGCACGCCGCCCACAGGTCGCGGCGGTCATAGTCGGGCCACAGCTTTTCCTGGAAGATGAACTCCGCGTAGGCGGCCTGCCACAGCATGAAGTTGGACGACCGCTGCTCACCGGAGGTGCGGATCAGCAGGTCCACGTCCGGGATGTCGGTGCGGTGCAGGTGCTTGGCGACGGTGGCCTCGGTGATCCGGTCCGGGTTCAGCTTGCCGGCGACCGCTTCGCGGGCGATATCGGCGGCGGCTTCGGCGATTTCGGCGCGGCCGCCGTAGTTGACGCAGTAGTTGACGGTGATGACGTCGTTGTCCAGCGTCATGTTCTCGGCGATCTCGAATTCCTTGATGACGCTGCGCCACATCCGGGGCCGCGACCCCACCCAGCGCATCCGCACCCCCATCGCGTCGAGGTTGATCCGCCGGCGCCGCACCACCTCGCGGTTGAAGCCCATCAAAAAGCGCACTTCCTCGGTGGAGCGCTTCCAGTTCTCGGTGGAGAACGCGTACACGGTCAGGTGCTTGATCCCGATTTCGATGGCCCCGCAGGTGATGTCGATCAGCACCGCCTCCCCCATCTTGTGGCCCTCGGTGCGGTGCAGGCCGCGTTGGGTGGCCCACCGCCCGTTGCCGTCCATCACGACGGCGACGTGGTTGGGCACCTGGTCGGCGGGGATCTGCGGGGCCGCCGCCTTGGAGGTGTGCTGCGGGGGGCGGCGCGGCCCGCCGCCCGGCGTCGGGGGCAGCTCGGGGAACACGACCGGCCAGGTCGAGGTATCCGGGAACACCGGGTAGTCGTCGGGCGCCGGGGGCAGCTGCGGGAAGTCTGCGGTCTTCTTCCTGCGCTCAGCCCACGCGCTGCTGACCCGTTTCGCCATGGGGCACATCCTGCCCGACTAGCGCCGCACGCCGGTCGGCAACCTCGCGATCCGCCCGGTAGGGGCGCTCCACCAGCGGCAATGTCCGCAGCTGGCGTTCCAGGTGCCATTGCAGGTGGGCGGCCACCAAACCGCTGGCCTGGCTGCGATGCGCCGACGACGCCGCCACCGCGGCCTCCCAGTCCCCGTCGTGCAGCGCCGACATCAGGTCCAGCACCCCCAGCGGCGGCGTGGTGGACCCGGCGGGGCGGCAGTGCACGCAGACGCTGCCGCCGGCGGCGATGTGAAACGCCCGGTGCGGGCCCGGCGCGGCGCAGCGGGCGCATTCGGTCAGCGCCGGCGCCCATCCGGCGACCCCCATCGCCCGCAGCAGGTAGGCGTCCAGCACCAGTTCCCGGGGCCGCTGCCCGTCGGCCACCGCCCGCAGCGCGCCGACGGTGAGCCGGTGCAGCGCGGGGGCCGGGGCCCGCTCCTCGCCGGCGAGCCGCTCGGCGGTCTCCAGGATCGCGCACGCGCAGGTGTAGCGGCCGTAATCGCTGACGATGTCGGTGGCGAACGCGTCCAGCGACACGACCTGGGTGACGATGTCCAGGTTGCGGCCGGGGTGCAGTTGGACGTCGATGTGCGCGAAGGGTTCCAGGCGGGCGCCGAACTTGCTGCGGGTGCGGCGCACCCCCTTGGCGACCGCGCGGACCAGCCCGTGGTCGCGGGTCAGCAGGGTGACGATGCGGTCGGCTTCACCGAGCTTGTGTTGGCGGCACACCACCGCCCGGTCCCGATACAACCGCATCACACCAGTCTGGCATCACGTCGCACCGTCGCCGCGGATGCGCGCCGATACCCTCGTCAGAGATGACTGTCCATCGCCGCTTTCCGACCCTGACCGACCAGCTCTACCAGCTGGCCAGCCGCGAGATGAGCTCGGTCGAGATGGTGCGGCGCTCGCTGCACGCCATCGACGCCAGCCAGTCCACCCTCAACGCGTTCCGGGTGGTGCTCACCGAGTCGGCGCTGGCCGACGCCGCGGAGGCCGATAAGCGCCGGGCCGCCGGGGACACCGCGCCGCTGTTGGGGGTGCCGATCGCGGTCAAGGACGACACCGACATCGCCGGGGTGCCGACCGCCTACGGCAGCTCCGGGTATGTCTCGGAGTCGGTGCGGCCGGCCGACGCCGACGCCGAGGTGGTGCGCCGGCTCAAAGCCGCCGGCGCGGTGATCGTCGGGAAAACCAACACCTGTGAGCTGGGGCAGTGGCCGTTCACCAGCGGACCCGGGTTCGGCTACACCCGCAACCCGTGGTCGCGCCGGCACACCCCGGGCGGCTCGTCGGGTGGCAGCGCCGCGGCGGTGGCCGCCGGCCTGGTCGCCGCGGCGATCGGGTCCGACGGGGCCGGCAGTGTCCGAATCCCGGCGGCGTGGACGCATCTGGTCGGCATCAAGCCGCAACGGGGCCGCATCTCCACCTGGCCGTGGCCGGAGGCGTTCAACGGCATCACCGTGCACGGGGTGTTGGCTCGCACCGTGGCCGATGCGGCGCTGGTGCTCGACGCGGCCTCCGGCAACGTCGACGGAGACCTGCACAAGCCGCCGCCGGTGACGATGTCGGACTCCGTCGGCCGGGCCGCCGGGGAGCTGCGGATCGCGGTGTCGACCCAGTTTCCCTACACCGTGTTCCCGGCCAAACTGCACCCGCAGATCGCCGCGGCGCTGCACCGGGTGGCCGAGCAGCTCGAGCTGCTGGGCCACACTGTGGTCTCCGGCAACCCGGACTACGGGGTGCGGCTGTCGTGGAACTTTTTGGCCCGGTCCACGGCGGGGTTGCTGGACTGGGCCGAGCGGCTCGGCGACGACATCGCCCTGGACCGGCGCACGGTGGCCAATATGCGCACCGGGCGGCTGCTGTCGCAGGCGGTGCTGCGCCAGGCGCGCGCCCGCGAGGCCGCCGATCAGCGCCGGGTGGGGTCGATCTTCCGGATCGTGGACGTGGTGCTGGCGCCCACCACCGCGCAGCCGCCGCCCGCGGTGCACGCCTTCGACGGGTTGGGCAGCCTGGACACCGACCGGGCGATGATCGCAGCGTGCCCGGTGACCTGGCCGTGGAATGTGCTGGGCTGGCCGTCGATCAACGTGCCGGCCGGGTTCACCTCCGACGGGTTGCCGATCGGGGTGCAGCTGATGGGGCCGGCCAACAGTGAGCCGATGCTGATCTCGCTGGCCGCCGAACTGGAGGCCGTCAGCGGCTGGGCGGCCAAACAGCCCAAGGTGTGGTGGCACACCGGCGTTTCGTGAGCACGCTCATAGCCGCGCGGGTGCGGATGCCGCGGCCGCCCCCGCTAAACTCAACGCAATAATGAGACTTGCTAACTTGCTCGCCCCGCTGGTCGGTCTGGGAGTAACGCTAGCGTCGCCTGCGCACGCCACCGGGCCCACCGACACCGAGTTCCTGCACACCCTCGACCAGGCGCAAATCACCTACACCTCGCCGGACGCCGCGATCTCCTACGCGCAGCGGGTGTGCCAGGCGCTGGACGACGACAAGCCCGACAAGGACATCTTGTCGCTGATGATCTCGGACAACCCCACGCTGCTGGAATGGCAGGCCGGCGCGTTTTTGGGGGCCTCGGTCGCGGCCTACTGCCCCCAGCACAACCGGTGAGTTAACAGCCCAGCCGGCCTCACGGCCGTTGGTGCGCCATCGGCCCGGCACCATCGCGACGATCGCGCAGGCGATCCAGCAGATTGCCCCAGACGTTGCGCACCACCTCGACGGCGTCCAGGTTGAGTTCCTGCCGGGGTTGGTTTTCGGCCACCGCAACCAGCGCGCGGGCCAGGCTCAATGCTGGAAGCCGGTGCTCTCGGGCCGTGCGCGCGAGTTCGTTGAAGGCCTCCGCCAGGGTGCACCGGCGCAGGGCGACCAAGACCCCCTCGGCGGCGTCGAGGATCCGGCCGCCGTCGTGGTGTGGCCCCGAAGTGGGATCGCTACCCATGTGCGTCTTTTAGTGAAGGTGGTTGGCGGCGAACGCCGCTCCCTGGTTGACGCTGTCCCCGCCGTCGGCATAGGAGTTGTGCGCGGCGAAGTCCAATCCTTCGGAGCACACCGCGTCCTCGGGTGCGCAGACCTCCAGGGTCTTGGCCGTAAACTGCGGCCCGATCACCACCGGCGGTTGGTTGAGGAAACTCATCGCCCGCTGGTTGGGGGTGCCGAACAACACCACCGCGGCGACGTGGTCGGCGACCTCCGGCGCCAGCGGCTTGGGCACGGTGGCCGGATCCACCCCATCGGGGACGGCATCCGAGGTCACAAAACCCATCACGGCCGCGCCCTGAGAAAACCCGCCGAGCACCATCTTGGTCTGCGGGCAGCTACCAGCCATCGACACGACATGCGCGCCCGCGTCGCGAACGCCCTCCACACCGGTGCCCCACTGATCGGTGGCCGGGTAGTTGACCGGGTACACCCCAAACGATTTCGCGCCGACCCGCGGGCGCAGCGCGTTGACGAAGGCTTGGCCGGTCGGGCCGACACCGGGCGGCTCGCCGGTGCCGCGGGCGAACACCACCTCCACATCCGGGCATTGCGCCGCGGACGCGACGGGGGCCGCCACGCCCGACACCGCCGACGCCGCCATCACCACATTGCTGAGCAAACCAACGACCAGACGCACGCGCACTTTCGTATCCCCTGTTGACTCGCAGTTCGATTTGATTCGCTGCCGCCGCGCACCTGTCGGCCCGCGCCAATGTCGAGGCGCTCCGCGGATAAAGCACGGCCCGTGGCGTATACACTGTAAACCCAGGCCGATAACGCTGTAAACAGGTGGTGGTGTGGGACGCCAGAAGTCGGGCCCTGAATCAGCGGCGGGCCACCAGCAGTTCGAGCCGGTCGAGCTGGGCTTCGAGGCCTTCTTCGAATTCGGCGGTGCGGTGGTCTTGGGACAGCATCGGTTGCAGACGCTGCAGGTGCGGGTAATTCGACAGGTCCCGTTTGGGTTTCGGGGGCGCCTCGTTGTCGAGGAGGGCTTCGTCGGGGTGCAGTTCGGCACCGTGAGCCGAGACCTCCAGCAGCAGCTGTCCCAGCAGGAACGTGGTGTAGGTGCGGTACGCGGCGACGGCGGCGGTGTCGTCGAAGCCATACGAGATCAACGTGTCGAGGAAGGTTTCCATCCAGCGCAGGCTGCGCAGCGGGGGCCGCACCCAGGGCGCCTCGGGGGCCTGGGTCGCCAACAGCGGAAACACCTCCGGATGTTGGAGCGCGACGTGGCGTACCCCGTGGGCCAGGCGGACCAGGTAGTCCTGCCACCCGTCCTCTTGGCGACGTGCGGTGAGTTGCTCGGCGTGCAGCCGGTCCACGAGGTGGTCGACGATCCCGGTGAGCAGGTCGCCGCGGCTGTGCACGTACCGGTATAGCGCCATCGCCTCCACCCCACAGGCGGCGCCCAGCCGGCGCATCGTCAGCTGGGGCAAGCCGTCGCGATCGATGAGGTCGATGGCGGCGTCGAGGATAAAGGCGCGGCTTAGCCGTCGGTGACCGTCGGACGCGCCACCGGACTCCGTCGCGGACGTCTCGGGGTCGATGGGGTCAGCGAGGGTCTCGTCGTCGTGGCCGTCCAGCGCGATCATCCCCCAACCGTGTGCGGTTCGGCGCGGCGGTGGCCGCTTCCCATAGCGCTAAATCTTGGCCACAAATCCATCGATGGGCAAGATCTCGCGCCGCTCGCCGGGACGGGCTGGCTCGGCGGCCGGTCAGCCGTGCGGCGCCTCGGAAATCTTGCTGTCCTCCTTGCCGAGCGTTTGGCAGTAGGTCATCACCGACAGCCGGGTGGTCGTGATTTGCAGGTTGTTGGGTTCTGCGCCGCCGCTGTCCTTGAGCATCTTGCTGATCTCGTCGTTCTGCTTTTTCTCGTCCTGCGTGGTGAAGTCCTTGCATTTGGTGTCGCCGCCGGTGTTGACGACCTTGGAGGCGGAGCAGCCGTTGAACAACAAGGTGGCTGCCACGATCGCAGCGAATGCGAGGGGTTTCATCGTTGGCCTTCCTGTGGTTGAGGTCGCCATGGCGCTCAACAGGCGAGGAATGCGACCACCGCATGCGAGCATAACCACCGCGGGTTTACGTTGTAAATGCTTCGGCGGCCATGCCGATGCGGCCCGCCCGGCGGGCTCACCGACGCGGTGAACAGCGGTCAGTACCAGTGCCGGCGGCCCGCGACCGGGCGACCCAGCTTGCCCAGGATCCAGAGCACCGCGCCGATGACCAACGAGACGACGCCAAGCGCCCACACCATCTGAATGTCGAGCAGATACCCGACGATGACCAGGATGACCCCGAGGCCGATCATGACAACTCCCCGACGTTGGCCGGTCTCATCGCACTGGGTTCCGGCAGATGGCAGGTGATGTTGGGGTTGACCCCGCCGTAGTTCAGTGGCCCGGCGAGCACGGTGAGCGCGATGCTCCCCGCGGTGGCGCAGTTGGTGCCGCCGGCGGTGAAATAGCCACGCTGGTAGGCCGCGACCGCCCCGATGAGCAGCCACACCAACACAACCACCCCGATGATCCCGCTGTAGCGCGACCTATACCGCATGGTGACCTCCGTCGGTGATATCGGCGCAGCGCACACATGCTAACGCCCGGCAAACGCTCAAAAGCCCAACCGGCCCAGCTGTTTGGGGTCGCGCTGCCAGTTCTTGGCGATCTTGACGTGCAGGTCCAGGTAGACCTTGGTGCCCAACAGCTTCTCAATCTGGCGGCGCGCGGTGGTCCCCACCTCCCGCAGCCGGGCACCGCCCTTGCCGATCACGATGCCCTTCTGGCTGGACCGCTCGACGTAGAGGTTGGCGTGCACATCGATCAGGTCGTCGCGGTCTTCGCGCGGGCGGACCTCCTCGATCACCACCGCCAGCGAGTGCGGCAGCTCGTCGCGTACCCCCTCCAGCGCGGCCTCCCGGATGAACTCGGCCATCAGCACCTCTTCGGGCTCGTCGGTGAGCTCCCCGTCCGGGTAGAACGCCGGGCCGGGCGGCAGCGCCGCGGCCAGCACGTCGATCAGCACGTCGACCTGCTCGCCGGACACCGCCGACACCGGCACGATCTCGGCTTCCGGGGCGAGTTCGCTGACGGCGACCAGCTGGGCGGCCAGCCTGTCGCGGGACACCTTGTCGGTTTTGGTGACAACGACCAGCAGCGTGGTCTTGGGCGCGACCGCGCGGATCTGCTCGACGATCCAGCGGTCCCCCGGCCCGATCGCCTCGTCGGCCGGGATGCACAACCCGATCACGTCGACCTCGGCGTAGGTGTCGCGGACCAGGTCGTTGAGCCGTTTGCCCAGCAGCGTGCGGGGGCGGTGCAGGCCGGGCGTGTCGACCAGAATGATCTGGAAGTTCTCCCGGTGCACGATGCCGCGGATGGTGTGCCGGGTGGTCTGCGGCCGATTCGAGGTGATCGCCACCTTGGCGCCGACCAGCGCATTGGTCAGCGTCGACTTGCCGGTGTTGGGGCGACCGACGAAACACACGAACCCCGACCGGAACTCAGTCACCGTGGTGGCCCCTCGCCGGATGTGTCTGCCCCCTCGCCGAGCGTGCATCCATGGCGGGATTTCGGCCGAAAAGCCGCCATGGATGCACGTTCGGCGTCATAACGGGCGCCCGACACAGTCAGCGGCATAACGGGCGTCCGGCACGTCATAACGGGGATCCGGCGCGGTCTGTGACGATCACCGCGGCCGTCGGCGACAGCTCGCGCACCGCGGCCACCCCGGCGTCGTCGGCGGTGCCGCCGACCAGCACCGCGGCCTCCAGCCCGGCCGCGCCGGATGACACCGCCGCGGCCACCGCCGCCTGCAGCGCGGTCAACGTCAGCGCCGCCAGCCGCACCGGCGCGCCAGCATAGGTGCGCCCGTCCAGGTCGCGCACCGCCGCCCCGCTGTCGGATTCGGTCCGCCCCATCGCACCCCGAGCCAACACCACCAGCTTGGTGTCCTCGGCGTCGAGCGGCTCGGGCATCAGGCCTCCTGACCATTGGATTCGACCGGGCTGACCAGGACCGTACCGATGCGCAGCCGCCCACGGTGGTCGGGGCCGCCCTCGGCGTGCAGTCGCAGTCCGTGTGAGGTTACCTCCGCGCCCGGCAGCGGCACCCGGCCCAGTTCCAGGGCCAGCAGCCCGCCCACCGTGTCGACGTCGAGGTCGTCGTCGAACTCCACCCCGTACAGCTCGCCGACGTCGGCGATCGGCAGCCGCGCCGACACCCGGAACCGGTTGTCGCCCAGGTCTTCGACCGGCGCCGTCTCCCCCACGTCGTACTCGTCGGCGATCTCGCCGACGATCTCCTCCAGCACATCCTCGATGGTGACCAGCCCGGCGATCGCGCCGTACTCGTCGACCAGCAACGCCATATGGTTGCGGTCGCGCTGCATTTCGCGCAGCAGCGCATCCAGCGGTTTGGAGTCCGGGACGAACACCGCCGGGCGCATCACCTGGCTCACGGTGGTGTCCCGTCCCCCGTTGGTGGAGTAATACGTCTGCTGCACAAGGTCTTTGAGAAACACCACGCCGAGGATGTCGTCGACGTTTTCGCCGATCACCGGGATGCGAGAATGCCCGCTGCGGACCGCCAGCGAGGTGGCCTGGCCGGCGGATTTGTCGTGTTCGATCCACACCATCTCGGTGCGCGGCACCATCACCTCGCGCGCCGGGGTGTCGCCGAGCTCGAACACCGACTGGATCATGCGGCGCTCGTCGGCGGCGACCACGCCGCGCTGCTGGGCCAGGTCGACGACCTCGCGCAGCTCGATCTCGGACGCGAACGGACCGTTGCGGAAGCCGCGACCCGGGGTCAGCGCGTTACCGACCACGATCAGCAGCCGGCTGATCGGCGCCAGCAGCACCGAAATCACCTGCAGCGGAAGCGCTGCCGCCAGCGCAATCGAGTAGGCGTTCTGCCGCCCCAGGGTCCGCGGCCCCACCCCGATGACGACGAAGCTGGTGACCACCATGACCGCGGCGGCGGCGAACAGCCCCCAGTCCAGGCCGAGCACCGCGTGCAGCAAAAACACCAGCAGCGCCGTCGCGGTGATCTCGCAGGTGATCCGCAGCAACACCACCAGGTTGATGTAGCGGGCGCGTTCGGCCATCACCCGGGCCAGCCGCACCGCGCCGGGCCGCTCCTCGCGGACCAGTTCGTCGACCCGGGCCAACGACACCGTGCCGATCGCGGCGTCGATCGCCGCGAATAACCCACCCAGGCACACTAGCGCGATGACGCCGAGCAGCAGCCCCAGTCCGCTCACGGTTCGTCGAAATACCTTGACTTGTCCAGCAACCGCTGATCCTTCTCGGTCTGGCGGTCCTTGCGGTAACCCTCGACCTGATCGGCGACCCACTCCTCGAGGAGTCGACGCTGCAGGGCGAACATCTCCTTCTCCTCGTCCGGTTCGGCGTGGTCGTAGCCCAGCAGATGCAGCACCCCGTGCACGGTCAGCAACGCCAGCTCGTGACCCAACGAATGACCGGCGGCGGTGGCCTGCTCGGCGGCGAACTCCGGGCACAACACGATGTCGCCCAGCAGCGACGGGCCCGGCTCGGGGGCGTCGGGGCGCCCGCCCGGCTCCAGCTCGTCCATCGGGAAGCTCATCACGTCGGTGGGGCCGGGCAGATCCATCCACCGCATGTGCAGGTCGGCCATCGCGGCGGTGTCCACCAGCACCATGGACAGTTCGGCGGCCGGGTTGACGTTCATCGCGGACAGCACGAACCGGGCGACGCTAACCAGTTCGACTTCGGAGACGTCGAGGCCGGATTCGTTGGATACCTCGATACTCATCGCGGGCTCACCGGCGGGTGCGGGCGGCCCCGCGGGAGTTTGCGGTGCGCCGCGCGGCTCGGTTCATGCCCAGGCCGGGCCCCTCGAATTTGGCTTCGTGGCGTTCGTAGGCGTCCACGATCTCCGACACCAGCCGGTGGCGCACCACGTCGGCGCTGGTCAGCTCGGCGATATGGATGTCGTCGATGTCCTCGAGGATGTCGATGGCCGCCCGCAGACCCGATTTCGCGCCCCCGGGCAGATCGATCTGGGTGACATCGCCGGTGACCACAATCTTGGATCCGAAGCCCAGCCGGGTCAAAAACATCTTCATCTGCTCGGCGGTGGTGTTCTGCGCCTCGTCCAGGATGATGAACGCGTCATTGAGCGAGCGACCCCGCATAAAGGCCAGCGGCGCCACCTCGATCACCCCGGCGCTCATCAGCTTGGGGATCAGCTCGGGATCCATCATGTCGTAGAGCGCGTCGTACAACGGGCGCAGATACGGGTCGATCTTCTCGCTCAGGGTGCCGGGCAAAAACCCCAGGCGCTCACCGGATTCCACCGCGGGACGGGTCAAGATGATCCGGGTGACCTGTTTGGTCTGCAGCGCGCTGACCGCTTTGGCCATCGCCAGATACGTCTTGCCGGTGCCGGCCGGGCCGACGCCGAACACGATGGTGTGCGCGTCGATGGCGTCGACATAGCGCTTCTGGTTCAGCGTTTTCGGCCGGATCGTCTTGCCGCGCCGGGCCAGGATGTCCAGGGTGAGTACCTCGGCCGGGGATTCGCTGCCGGTGCCGGTCAGCATCGCCACCGCGTGGCGCACCGCTTCGGGGGTCAGCGGCTGACCGCCGGCCACGATCGCGAGCAGTTCGGAGACCACCCGTTCGGCCAGCGCCACGTCGGCCGGCTCCCCGGACAGCGTGATGGCGTTGCCCCGCACATGCAGGTCCGCGGTCAGCACGCGTTCCAAGGCGCGCAGGTTTTCGTCGGCCGAACCCAGCAAACCCACGACGAGGTCGGGCGGAACATTGATGTTGCTGCGAACCTGGGAACTAGGGGGCTCAGCAGCGCTGGTGTCGCGGGGCGTCACGTGGTTTCTGATGCCTGCTTTCTTGCGC
>NZ_MLQM01000053.1:0-27800 GCF_001854525.1 Mycobacterium talmoniae | reverse complement strand
GGTGGGTACCGCGGCGGCGGTGCTGGCGGTGGCGGCGGTGCCCCGGCGGGTGCCGGCAACCGCGGTCGCCCCGGCGGCGGTGGACGCCCCGGTCAGCGCGGTGGCGCGGCCGGTGCCTTCGGTCGTCCCGGCGGCGCGCCGAAGCGTGGCCGCAAGTCCAAGCGGGCCAAACGTGCCGAATACGAAAACATGCAGGCCCCGGTCGTCGGTGGGGTGCGGTTGCCGCACGGCAACGGCGAGACCATCCGGCTGGCCCGCGGCGCGTCGCTGTCCGACTTCGCCGAGAAGATCGACGCCAACCCGGCGGCGCTGGTGCAGGCGCTGTTCAACCTCGGCGAGATGGTGACCGCCACCCAGTCGGTGGGCGACGAGACCCTCGAGCTGCTGGGCAGCGAGATGAACTACGTCGTGCAGGTGGTGTCGCCGGAGGACGAGGACCGCGAGCTGCTGGAATCCTTCGACCTGAGCTACGGCGAGGACGAGGGCACCGAGGAGGACCTGCAGAGCCGCCCGCCGGTGGTGACCGTGATGGGTCACGTCGACCACGGGAAGACCCGACTGCTGGACACCATCCGCAAGGCCAATGTCCGCGAGGCCGAGGCCGGCGGGATCACCCAGCACATCGGCGCCTACCAGGTGTCGGTCGACCTCGACGGCACCGAGCGGCTGATCACCTTCATCGACACCCCCGGTCACGAGGCGTTCACCGCGATGCGTGCCCGTGGTGCCAAGGCCACCGACATCGCGATCCTGGTGGTCGCCGCCGACGACGGCGTGATGCCGCAGACGGTGGAGGCGATCAACCACGCCCAAGCCGCCGACGTGCCGATCGTGGTGGCGGTCAACAAGATCGACAAGGAGGGCGCCGACCCGGCCAAGATCCGCGGGCAGCTCACCGAATACGGTTTGGTGTCCGAGGATTTCGGTGGTGACACGATGTTCGTCGACATCTCCGCCAAGCAGGGCACCAACATCGAGGCGCTGGAAGAGGCGGTGCTGCTGACCGCCGACGCCGCCCTGGACCTGCGGGCCAACCCCGACATGGAAGCCCAGGGTGTGGCGATCGAGGCGCACCTGGACCGCGGCCGCGGCCCGGTGGCCACCGTGCTGGTGCAGCGCGGCACGCTGCGGGTCGGTGACTCGATCGTCGCCGGCGACGCCTACGGCCGGGTCCGCCGCATGGTCGACGAACACGGCGAGGACGTCGAGGAGGCGCTGCCGTCGCGGCCGGTGCAGGTCATCGGCTTCACCTCGGTGCCCGGCGCCGGCGACAACCTGCTGGTCGTCGACGAGGACCGGATCGCCCGCCAGATCGCCGACCGGCGCAACGCGCGCAAGCGCAACGCGATGGCGGCGCGGTCGCGGAAGCGGATCTCCCTGGAGGACCTGGACTCGGCGCTGAAGGAAACCAGCCAACTCAACCTGATCCTCAAGGGCGACAACGCCGGTACCGTCGAGGCGCTGGAAGAGGCCCTGATGGGCATCCAGGTCGACGACGAGGTGGCGCTGCGGGTCATCGACCGCGGTGTCGGTGGTATCACCGAGACCAACGTCAACCTGGCGTCGGCCTCGGACGCGGTGATCATCGGGTTCAACGTGCGTGCCGAGGGCAAGGCCACCGAACTGGCCAACCGCGACGGCGTGGACATCCGCTACTACTCGGTGATCTACCAGGCCATCGACGAGATCGAGAGCGCGCTCAAGGGCATGCTCAAGCCGGTCTACGAGGAGAAGGAACTGGGCCGCGCCGAAATCCGTGCGCTGTTCCGCAGCTCGAAGGTCGGCAACATCGCCGGCTGCCTGGTCACCTCCGGCATCATCCGGCGCAACGCCAAGGCACGGTTGCTGCGCGATCACGTCGTGGTCGCGGAGAACCTGACCGTGTCCTCGCTGCGGCGGGAGAAGGATGACGTCACCGAGGTCCGCGACGGCTACGAATGTGGTCTGACGCTGACCTACTCCGACATCAAGGAAGGCGACGTCATCGAGACCTACGAGCTGGTGGAAAAGGAGCGAGCCTAGCGATGGCTGACCCGGCCCGGGCGCGCCGGCTGGCCAAGCGGATCGCCACCATCGTCGCATCGGCGATCGAGTACGAGATCAAGGATCCGCGGCTGGCCGGGGTGACCATCACCGACGCCAAAGTGACCGCCGACCTGCACGACGCGACCCTGTATTACACGGTGCTGGGCCGCACCCTGGACGACGAGCCCGACTACGCCGGGGCCGCTGCGGCGCTGGACCGGGCCACCGGGGTGCTGCGCACCAAGGTCGGCGCCGGCACCGGGGTGCGGTTCACGCCCACCTTGACGTTCACCCGGGACACGGTGCCCGACACCGCGCACCGGATGGACGAGCTGCTGGCCGCCGCGGCGGCCGCCGACGCCGATCTGGCCCGGGTGCGCGCAGGTGCCAAACCGGCCGGGGAAGCCGACCCGTATCGTGCCAATGGTGCGGAGCCTGACGACGGTGTCGATGCCGAGGGCGTCGGTGACGATCGATTCGAAGGCTGATCTAGCCGTCGGGCCGCAGCGGCCCGCGGGGATACGCGTCGACGCGGTCGGCGCCAGTGAACTGCTGTCCGCCGCGGTCACCGTCGGGGTGGCCTGCCACGTCCACCCCGACGCCGACACCATCGGCGCCGGGCTGGCGCTGGCCGCGGTGTTGGCCGGCTGCGGCAAGGACGTGCAGGTCAGCTTCGCCGCGCCGGCGGACCTGCCGCAATCGCTGCAATCGCTGCCGGGTGGGGGGCTGCTGGTCGACCCGGACGCGATGCGCCGCGACGCCGATCTGGTGGTGACGGTCGACATTCCCAGCATCAACCGGCTCGGCGGCCTGCGTGATCTGGCCGAATCGGCGCGCGAACTGCTGGTGATCGACCACCACGCCTCCAACGAGTTGTTCGGCACCGCCAATTTCGTGGATCCGTCCGCGGATTCGACGACGCTGCTGGTCGCCGAGCTGCTCGACGCGTGGGGCAAACCGATTGACCTGCCGGTGGCGCATTGCCTGTATGCCGGGCTGGTCACCGACACCGGGTCGTTCCGCTGGGCCTCCGCCCGCGCGCACCGGTTGGCGGCCCGGCTGGTGGAGTTGGGCGTCGACAACGCCGCGGTCAGCCGGGCGCTGCTGGACACCCACCCGTTTGCCTGGCTGCCGATGTTGGCGCGGGTGTTGTCCTCGGCGCGGCTGGTGCCCGACGCCGTCGGGGGCCGCGGGCTGGTCTACGCCGTGGTCGACCACCAGGAATGGAGCGCGGCCCGGTTCGAGGAAACCGAAAGCATCGTCGACATCGTGCGCACCACCCAGCAGGCCGAGGTGGCGGCGGTGTTCAAGGAGGTCGAGCCGCAGCGCTGGTCGGTGTCGATGCGGGCCAAGTCGGCGGTGGATCTGGCGGCGGTCGCCTCGGGCTTCGGCGGTGGTGGGCATCGGCTGGCCGCCGGCTACTCGGCGGCCGGCGCCGTCGACGACGTGGTCGCGGACCTGGTCGCCGCGCTGGGCTAGCTTGCCCGCGAGCGTGCGTGTCCCCGGCCGACACGCCGAGGCGAAATCCGTTTTAGCGCACGCTCACGCAGGATGGTGACCGTGACCGACACACCCGCCGCGGGTTCGCGGCAGATTGCGGCGCTGGCGTTGCCCGCGCTGGGGGTGCTGGCCGCCGAGCCGTTGTATCTGCTGTTCGACACCGCGATTGTCGGGCGCCTCGGCGCGCTGCCGCTGGCCGGTTTGGCCATCGGCGGCCTGATCCTCGGTCTGGTCAGTTCCGACCTGACCTTTCTGTCCTACGGCACCACCGCGCGCTCGGCCCGCTACTTCGGCGCCGGCGACCGGGCGGCGGCGGTCGCCGAGGGCGTGCAGGCCACCTGGCTGGCCCTGGCGATCGGGGCGGTGGTCACCACCGCGGTCGAATGTGCTGCGGTGCCGCTGGTTTCGGTGATTGCCGGGGGCGGTGACATCGCCGCGGCAGCGTTGCCCTGGCTGCGGATCGCGATCCTGGGCGCCCCGGCGATCCTGGTGTCGCTGGCCGGCAACGGATGGATGCGCGGGGTGCAGAACACGGTGCGGCCGTTGCGCTACGTCATCGCCGGCTTCGGCGCCTCGGCGGTGCTGTGCCCCCTGCTGGTGTACGGCTGGCTGGGGCTGCCACGGTGGGAACTGGCCGGTTCGGCGGTGGCAAACCTGGTCGGCCAGTGGGTCGCTGCGGTCCTTTTTCTGCGGGCCCTGCGGGCCGAACGGGTGGGGCTGCGGGTGGACGGCGTAGCGCTGCGGGCGCAGCTGGTGATGGGTCGTGACCTGCTGATGCGCAGCGTCGCCTTCCAGGCCTGCTTCATCTCGGCCGCGACGGTGGCCGCCCGGTTCGGTGCGGCGGCGCTGGGCGCGCACCAGGTCGTGCTCCAACTGTGGGAATTCCTTGCGCTGGTTCTCGATTCGCTGGCGATTGCGGCCCAGGCGCTGGTCGGTGCCGCGCTGGGCGCTGGCGACGCCGGGTATGCGAAATCGGTGGCGTGGCGGGTCACCGCCTTCTCGCTGGCGGCCGCGACGGTGTTGGCGCTGCTGCTCGGTGCGGGGGCGCCGGTGCTGCCCGAGATCTTCACCGACGACGCCGCCGTGCTGGCCGCCATCGGGGTGCCGTGGTGGTTTTTAGTGGCCCAGCTGCCGGCCGCCGGCATCGTTTTCGGCCTCGACGGTGTGCTGCTGGGTGCCGGCGATGCCGCCTTCATGCGCACCGCCACCGTGGTCAGCGCCTTGATCGGGTTTTTGCCGCTGGTGTGGCTGTCGCTGATCTTCGGGTGGGGGCTGGCCGGCATCTGGGCCGGTTTGACCACGTTCATCGTGCTGCGGCTGGCGTTCGTGGGCTGGCGGACGCTGTCCGGCCGCTGGGCGGTGACCGGAACGGCGTAGCCGTGCAGCGCGACACCGACCCGCCGGTGCACCGGCGCCGAGGCCCGGCGGCCGCCGGCGATGGCGTCGCTGATGGCGTCGGTCACCAGCGCCGGCTCCTCGTGGATCACCATGTGGCCGGCGGCCGGGCGGTGGATCAGCCGGGCCCCGGCAATGCCCGCCGCCATCTCGCTGCCGTGCACCGCCGGGGTCAGCGCGTCGGCGCCGCCGGTGATGATCGTCGTGCGCGCGGTGATGGTGGGCAGCGTCGCGTAGTGGTCGTAGATCTTCAGCCCCCGCATGAACCCGAGCTTGGTCGCCATCGGGGTGGCGTTGATCGCCCCGCCGAGGGACACGTCGGCCCAGATCTTCAGCAGGTGGCACACCGGCCGACCGAACAGCCGCACGACCGCGTCCGCCAACCGGGGGAAGCGGTGCCCGATCGCGCAGACGACGTGCGCGGCGCGGGTTTTGAGCAGCCGGCCGATGCCGCGCTCGGCGACCTTCCCGGCCGCGGTTGCCACCAGGACGACGTGGTGCGGCTCGACGGGGCGCAGGTGGGCGGGTCGGCCGAGGTACGCCAACGCCGTCATCCCGCCCATCGAGTGCCCGACGAACGTCACCATTCCGGTCACGTCGAGGGCCACCAGCACCTCGGCGAGATCCTCGGCGAGGCGGTCGACGTGGTAGGTGTGCACCGGCGCCTCGGCGGAGTCGCCGTGCCCGCGGTGGTCGTAGCCGATGATCCGGACGTCGTCCCCCCACTGCCGGATCAGTTGGGACACCTGGATGTTCCAGGCGTCCTTGTTCATGCACCAGCCGTGCAGCAACACCACGGTGTGGCCGGCGGCACGCGATCCGTGCTCGCGGACCGCCAGGGCCACACCGTCGCGGGTGTGGACAATCCGGGTGGCGACGGGGCCGGACACCTGGCCGCTGGCCGCCTCGTCCTGCCCCTGCGGATTGCGCTTGCGCCGATTCAGGTAGTGCGCGATGGCCTGTGCCAGCGGGTGGCGGGTAATCCGGCGGAACAGCCGGGCGAACAACCCGGGGCGGCGCGGCGCCGGGGGTGGGTTCGGCACAGTCCTGCGCATACCGCGGTCTACGGTGACACCGACTCCTCGGTTCATGGCGATTCCTCTCCTTCGGGGGCCGGAGCCTCGCAGTGCGGCACCTGCCTCAGCTGAAACCGTAGCGCCGCTACGGCTAAACTGTAGCAACGCTACGGATGCGATGCAATAGGCAATTACCTGCGGATATGCCGAAATTGTCGGCAGAACGCCGCGGAATTTACGGGCTCAAGATGTAGCGGTCTACGCTTTCGCGCGGCAGTGGTGAGCGGCGGTGACCGCCGGAGAGGTAGCGCGGGTCAGCGCACCTGGGCGCGGCCCCGTTGCAGCACGGCCTCCCGGTTGGCGGCGACGTCGTCGCCGCTGGTTTGGCTCATCCACTGCCGGGCCGAGGCGGCTTCGATCCACAGCCCGGTGCTGGTCTGGGACTCGTCGATGCGGTGATACGAGCCCAGCAGCGCCCGCACCGCGGCCTGGTTGTTGCCGACGATGGAGGCGGCCACCTCCCGCGCGGCCGACAGCAGCTTTTCGTGCGGCACCACCTCGGTGACCAGCCCGGCGCGCAGCGCGTCCCCGGCGGACAGGTAGTCGCCGGTCAGGCTCATCCGGCGGGCCAGGCCCACGCCCACCTTCTGCGGCAGCCGCACCGACAGGCCCCAGGTCGGCAGGATCCCGACCCGGGCGTGGGTGTCGGCGAACCGGGCCTGCTCCGAGGCGATCAGGATGTCGCAATACAGCGCCAGCTCCAGCCCGCCGGTGACGGCCGCGCCGTTGATGGCGCCGATCACCGGCTTGCTCATCGCCGGCCAGCGCGGCGAGATGTCGGGCAGGTCCGTGGCGGCGCCCAGTTCCTTGAGATCCAAGCCCGCGCAAAACACCGGGTCGGCGCCGGTGAGGATGACGACGTCGACGGTGTCGTCGGTTTCGGCGTCGGCCAGGGCGGCGAACAACCGGTCGCGCAGCGCGGCGGACAGCGCATTGCGCGACTGCGGCCGGTTCAACGTCAGGGTGCGCACCCGGTCGGTGGTGTCGATCAGCAGGACGTCGTCGGTGGTCATGGCATCACCGTAGCCAGTCGGGCCCGCGCCCACGCCGACGGATGGCAGGCGACCGGGAACAAGCGCTCCGAATCCGGCTGATTGAAACTCGAATACCTGGTCCCCGCAGGGATTTTGGGATCCTCGCCGGGCCTGCGCAGGGTTCGCGGCGCCGGGGCTCGGCGCTATACAGGACGCATGCCCACAACATTGTCGACCCGCTCGGAGGCTCCCACACTGCCGGCCGGGGCCACGCTGTACAAGCTCACCGCCGACATCGGCGCGGCGGTCACCGGGCTGCGGCTCGGCGGTGACCTCGACGCCGCGACGGTACGGGCGATCCGGCGGGCGGTACTCGACCACAAGGTGGTCATCTTCCGCGGCCAACAGCACCTCGACGACGACACCCAGCGCGCCTTCGCCGGTCTGCTCGGGCCGCTGACCCTCGGGCATCCGACGCTGGCATCCCGCACCGCCGGGGCGGTGCTGGAAATCGACTCCGAGCATGGCCGCACCGACAGCTGGCATACCGACGTGACGTTCGTGGACCGCCCACCGGCGTTCTCGGTGCTGCGTCCGATCGTGCTGCCCGACTACGGCGGCACCACCGCCTGGGCCAACACCGCGGCCGCCTACCAGGGGCTGCCGGGCCAGCTGCGGCTGCTGGCGGACTCGCTGCGGGCCGTGCACACCAACCGCTACGACTACGTCCGGACCCATCAGCGCGAACCCGACAAGGGTCAGACCGGACGCGAACGCCACGACGCCCGGGCGCACTACGAGGAGTTCCGCTCCACCACCTATGAGACCGAACACCCGGTGGTGCGGGTCCATCCGGAAACCGGGGAGCGAGCCTTGCTGCTGGGCCAATTCGTTAGCCGCATCGAGGATCTCAAACCGTCGGAGTCCGACGCGCTGTACCGCATCTTCCAAGACCGGATCACCAAGCTGGAAAACACCGTCCGCTGGCATTGGGAGTTGGGCGACGTCGCGATCTGGGACAACCGGGCCACCCAGCACTACGGGGTCTCCGACTACGACGACCTGCATCGGCGGCTGCACCGGGTCACCGTGGCCGGCGACGTGCCGGTGGGGGTGGATGGCCGGCCGAGTCGGTCGCTGGTCGGCGAATCGACCGCGTACCTATCCTTCGCCGGCTGATTACGCTGGAGCGCATGTGCCCGGCCCGCAGCACCCCCGCCCTCAAGGAGTGGAGCGCGGTGGTGCACGCGCTGCTGGCCGGGCGGCAGCGGATCCTGTTGCGTAAGGGCGGTATTCACGAGAAGCGTTTCGACGTCGCCGCGCGCGAGTTTCTGTTGTTCCCGACCATCGCGCACAGCCACACCGAGCGGGTCCGGCCCGAACACCGCGATCTGCTCGCCGCCGCGGCCGCCGATTCCACCGACGGCCAGGTGCTGATCCGGGCGGCCGCCAACGTGGTGGCCGCCCTGCCGGTAGAGCGCCCCGAGCGTCTCGAGGAGATCGCCGACCTGCACATCTGGACCGCCGAGTCGGTGCGCGCCGACCGGCTGGACTTTCGGCCCAAACACCGGCTGACGGTGCTGGTGGTGCAGGCGATCCCGTTGGTCGACCCGGTGGCGCTGACCCGCACCCCCGACTACGCCGGGTGTGCCAGCTGGGTGCAGCTGCCGATCACCGCGGCGTTGGGCGCCCCGGTGTGGGACGAGGCCGCGCTAGCTCGGGTGGCCGCCCGGGTCCGCGATGCGGTCGGGTAGCGGCGCCGCGGCGGTGATGCCGTGGTGTCGGGCCGCCACCTCCGGGTGGGCGCGGGTGCGGGACTTCCACGCGTTCTCCCCGTAGGTGGCGTAGATGGGGTTGCGTGGATCGGCCTCCACCCCACGAGCGTGGGCGGCGAGTTCCTCGGGCAGATCGATGATCGGGATCTGCGCGTCCAGCGCCGGATTGAAGAAGTAGGGGATCGACACCCGGTCGGTGCCGGGCGCGGGCGCCAACACCCGATGCCGGGTCGCGCGCAGATAGCCGCGGGTCGCCACCTCCAGCAGCTCACCGATATTGACGATGAACGCCCCGGCGACCGGAGGCACGTCGAGCCAGTCCCCGTCGTCGAGTTCGACCTGCAGGCCGTGGGATTCCGGTTCGACCAGCAGCAGGGTCAGCACCCCGGAGTCTTTGTGCGCGCCGACGCCTTGGTCGGTGTCGGCGGTGCCGGGATAGCGCACCACTTTGATCAGGGTTGCGGGTCGGTCGGTGAATGCCTGGTCGAACACCGCTTCGTCGGCGCCCAGCGCGGCTGCCCAGTGCCGCAGCAGCCGATGGCCCAGCGCTGACAGCGCGGCATCCCAGGCCAGCAGGGCGGGCCGGAACCCGGGCAGCGCCGACGGCCACAGATTCGGACCCTGCAATCGCCAATAGCCGCGGGCGTCGGGGATGATCTCGCGTTCGGGGCCGATATCGACCTGCTCGCGCCAGTCGACGAGGCCGTTGGTGAGTTCACCGCCGATCCGCGAATAGCCGCGAAACTGCGGGCTGCGCAATTGGCTCATCTCCTGTTTGGCGGCGGCCGGCAGGGCAAAGAAACTGCGCGCCACCCGCAGCACGCGCGTCGACAGATCGACCGGCACGCCGTGGCCCACCAGATAGAAGAACCCGAACTTGTGCGTCGCGGTCAGCAGCTCAGAACGGAATCGGTCCCGATCGGTGTCGGCGTCGGACAAATCCAGTATCGGCAGCACGTACTCGACTATGGCCTCCGCCGGGGTCGTGCGCCATCGGGGACGCGGGGCGCTACTGAAATCGACGTCCCAGCTGACATAAACCCCCCAGAAATTGCGGTGTTGCGCCGCTGGGACGTCGATTTCAGCAGGACACCGCGCCGGGGCAGCTACCGGCCGGCGTCATCGACCGGCAGTATCAGCCGGGAGGTGCCGAATTCCACGGTGTGGGTGGCCGGCCGCATCCGGTGCCCGGACACCGGGGGCTCGCCGGTGCCCAGGTTGCGCGCGTAACGGGGATGACAGCCCCCGGCGATCAGCACGCGCAGGCGGGAGCCCGCCGCGAACCGGTGCGCGATCGCGTCCAGCTCGATCCGCACCGGCCCGGAGTGGTCCCGCAGCCGCCGGTAGCCGTCGCTGACATTGACCGACCGGCCCTTGGCGTCGACCTCGCTGATCCGGACGAACAGGTCGACGTGCGGGTTGTCCGAGCTGTGGGCCAACTCCAGCACCGGGTTGCCGCACACGTCCAGGTCGTCGGTCAGCGGGTCGCCGGTGAAGCTGAGCACGTCGTGGCGCCGGTACAGCCGGCCGTCGTCGCGGTAGCCGCCGTCCGGCGACAACAATCGGCCCCCGATGGTGGGGGTGGGGTCGGCCGGGTCATAGCGGAAGCTGGCCGGGTTGGTGGTCGCATCCCCGGCCGGCGCGGTGCCGGTCAGCCGGCTGGCGGGGTGCAGGTACCAGGTGTGTGCGGTGCTGGCCGGTGGCCAGTCCGGCAGGTCGCGCCACCCCTGACCGGTCAGGCAGATGCGGACCCGATCCAGCCGGGGTGGACGGTCCAGGCCGCCCAGGTGGGTGTCGAGCCAGGTCAGCGATTCCCGGCAGACGGTGCCCAGCCCGCCGGTGAGCATCGAGGTGTGGGTCCACGGCCCGATGGTCAACCCCACCTCGACGCCGCGGTCGCGCAGCCGCGCGTACTGGGTCAGCGTCTGCTCCAAAAACAGGTCCTGCCAGCCGCTCAGCAGCAGCACCGGAACGTTCACCCGCTCCAGCGCGGCACCGAGCCGCATCGACTCCCAAAACGGGTCGTCGGGGTCGGGGTGCTCGACCCACGACTCGTACCAGGGCGCCCCGTCGCCCAGCAGCGCGCGTCCGGCCGCCCCCAGCGGCAGCCCGGCCGCCGCGCGGCCCACCCGGCGGCGGGCGGTCAGCTGTCGAATACCGGTTCGCAGCCGCGGGCGGTCCTCCTGGTGGGCCATCATGTCGCTCCAGCCCAGGAAGTCGTTGAGGGTGAAGGACCCGGTGCCCCACGACGATGCGCTGAAATCGTGCGGCCCCACGGTGATGACGGCCGCGGCCAGCTCGGGCGGCGGATCGACCAGCAGCGCCCACTGGGTGAACCCCAGGTAGGACAGCCCGATGGTGCCGAACGTCCCGGTGAACCACGGCTGGCGGCGCAGCCAGGCCACCGTGTCGGCGCCGTCGGCGACCTCGTTGACCATCGGCTCGAACACCCCGCCGGAGCCGAAGGTGCCGCGCACACTCTGCAGGATCACGTGGTAGCCGCGCGCGGCGTAGATCCGGGCGTACACCAGCGAAAACGGAAACTTGCGGCCGTACGGGCACCGGACCAGCAGGGTGCCGATGGCGTCGGCGGTCGGGGCGTAGTGGTCGGCGACCAGCGACACCCCGTCGCGCATCGGGACGGCGACGCGGTGCACCGTGTAGCCGGTGCTCGGCGCGGGCAGCTGCAGCACCCGTCCCAGGACGCGGTCGGTGAGCCCGTGCAGCCGGCTTTGGTCGCTCCGGCGGGCGGTATCGGCGGTGGCGGTCATGGGTCAGTAGATGTAGTGCGGGGACAGTTGCTGGGCGCGCATCATGTTCTCGGCCGGGCAGTCGACGTCGGGCTCGGAGTAGACCGGCGAGTAGTACAGCGACTGCTGGATGACCCCGTAGCTGGTCTTGAACGTCACCATGCAGGAAAACCACCACCGGTTGTTCCAGTCGGTGGGCTTCATCACCCAGTACTGGGCGGCGCGGTGACCGTTGATCGTGGTCTCGACGGCGTCGGCCGGCAACGTCTGCTCGTAGCTGCGCCAGATGATCGGCTCGACGGCCATCTGGTAGTTGCCGGCGTCGAACTCGCAGCGTTTCCCCTCCACCGGCTTGGGTGGGGTGTAGGCCAGGCCGAGACCCGCGATGACGTCGTAGGGGATGTCCTCGCACGCATCGAACGGGCGGGGGTTGGTGGTGTTGACCGGCGGTTTCGTCGGGGTGGTCATCGGCGCGGTGGTGGAGCGCAGCTCCACCGCCGCGCTGTCACCGCCGGTGGACGCGGCGCCCTGCGCGACGACGAAGACGGCCATGACCAGCGCGCCCAGCGTCGCGATCAACCGCACCTTGGTGAGCATCAGACCCCTCGCAGTCGCCGACTTCCTGCCGGGGAGTGTACAAGTCGCGGCTACGCCGCTACAGCCGGAATGAGAACCTGTTTCAGTTCGACGCCGGGCCCACCCATTAGGCTGGACGACTGTGGCAGCACAGGAGTCGACGGGCACGCACCGCCCGACCCTCTGGGCGGTCTCCGATCTGCACACCGGCCACAGTGGCAACAAGCCGGTCACCGAATCGCTGTATCCGTCGTCGCCGGATGACTGGCTGATCGTCGCCGGTGACGTCGCCGAACGCACCGACGAGATTCGCTGGTCGCTGGATCTGCTGCGTCGCCGGTTCGCCAAGGTGATCTGGGTGCCCGGCAACCACGAGCTGTGGACCACCGGCCGGGACCCGATGCAGATCTTCGGCCGGGCCCGCTACGACTACCTGGTTGATATGTGCGACGAGATGGGGATCATCACCCCCGAGCACCCGTTCCCGGTGTGGACCGAGGAGGGCGGGCCGGCCACCATCGTGCCGATGTTTTTGCTGTACGACTACACCTTCTTGCCGGCGGGGGCGACCAGTAAGGCCGAGGGGCTGGCGATCGCCAAGGACCGCAATGTGGTGGCCACCGACGAGTTCCTGCTCTCACCCGAGCCGTACGCCACCCGGGATGCCTGGTGCCGCGACCGGCTCGCCACTACCCGCAAACGGCTCGAAGACTTGGACTGGATGACGCCGACGGTGCTGGTCAACCACTTCCCGCTGGTGCGCGAGCCCTGTGAGGTGCTGTTTTACCCGGAGTTCTCGCTGTGGTGCGGCACCACCGAAACCGCGGACTGGCACACCCGCTACAGCGCGGTCTGCTCGGTGTACGGCCACCTGCACATACCCCGCACCACCTGGTACGACGGGGTGCGCTTCGAGGAGGTGTCGGTGGGCTACCCGCGGGAATGGCGGCGGCGCAAACCCTACCGCTGGCTGCGCCAGATCCTGCCCGACCCGCAGTACGCGCCCGGCTACCTCAACGACTTCGGCGGCCATTTCGTCATCACCCCGGAGATGCGGGCGGCGAGCGAGCAGTTCCGGGAACGCCTGCGCCAACGGCAGGCCCGATGAGCGCGCTGCTGGACGCGGTGCTGCCGCAGCGCGGCCCCGGGGAACTGGCGGCCGTCGAACGCTGCGACGACCCGCCCGGGCTGACACCGCTGCCCGAAGAGGAGCCGCTGATCGCCAAGTCGGTGGCCAAGCGGCGCAACGAGTTTGTCACCGTCCGGTACTGCGCCCGGTTGGCGCTGCAGCAGCTGGGGGAGCCGCCGGTGCCGATCCTCAAGGGGGAGAAGGGCGAACCGCGCTGGCCCGACGGGGTGGTGGGCAGCCTGACCCACACCGCCGGTTTCCGCGGCGCCGTGGTGGGGCGCGTGCCCGCGGTGCGTTCGGTGGGTATCGACGCCGAACCGCACGACGTGTTGCCAAACGGCGTGCTCGACGCGGTGAGCCTGCCGGTCGAACGCACCGAGCTGGCCGCGCTGCCTGCTAGCTTGCACTGGGACCGGATCCTGTTCTGTGCCAAGGAGGCCACCTACAAGGTGTGGTTTCCGCTGACCCAGCGGTGGCTGGGTTTCGAGGACGCCCACATCACCTTCTCGATCTCCCGCGAGCGTGCGTGTCCCCGGCCCGACACGCCGGCCGACGACCCGGAACCGCGCACGCTCGTGGCCGGCGGCGAGTTCGTGTCGCAGATCCTGATCGACCCGGCCGCACGATCCGGGCCGCCGCTGACCACCCTGCGCGGACGCTGGGCGGTCGCCGACGGCCTGGTGCTGACGGCGATTGTGTTGTGAGCGCACCCCAACCCGGCATCGTCATCGTCGACAAGCCGGGCGGCATGACCAGCCACGACGTGGTGGCGCGGTGCCGGCGGATCTTTGGCACCCGCAAGGTCGGGCACGCCGGCACCCTGGACCCGATGGCCACCGGCGTGCTGGTGATCGGGGTGGACCGCGCCACCAAGATCCTGGGCTTGTTGACCACCGACACCAAGTCGTATGCCGCCACCATCCGGCTGGGGCAGACCACCACCACCGAGGACGCCGAAGGCGAGCTGGTGCAGCAGGTTTCGGCCGCACAGTTGACCGGGGACGCGATCGGCGGGGCCATCGCGGCGCTGCGCGGCGACATCGCGCAGGTGCCCTCAGCGGTCAGCGCGATCAAGGTCGACGGCAAACGCGCCTACCGGCTGGCACGGGAAGGCCAGCACGTGGAACTGGCTGCGCGCCCGGTGCGGATCGACCGGTTTGATCTGCTGGCGCTGCGACGCGTCGGTGAGCTCATCGACGTCGACGTCGAGGTGGATTGTTCGGCGGGCACCTACATCCGTGCCCTGGCCCGCGACCTGGGCGCCGCGTTGGGCATCGGCGGGCACTTGACCGCGCTGCGGCGCACCCGGTCCGGCCAGTTTGGGCTGGATCAGGCCCGGACCTTGGACGAGCTAGCTGAGATACCTCGGTTGAGCTATACGCTGGATGCGGCCTGCCTGCAGGCCTTTCCGCGGCGCAAACTCAGCACCGAGGAGGCCGAGGCCGCCAGCCACGGGCGCCCGCTGAAACCGGCGGGCATCGACGGGATTTACGCGGCGACCGACCCGGACGGCCGGGTGATCGCGCTGCTGGAGGATGTCGGGTCCCGAACGAAATCCGTGGTGGTGGTGCGGCCGGCCACGCTGTCGTAGCGCGCACTGGCCAGCATAGCCAGCACAACAACGACAGTTAGATACAACTGTGCATGTATGCTGTCTGCGCAGGTCGTAGTGCGGCGAGGAGGAGAGGCGAGGCGGTGGCGACGAAGACCGATGGCCGGGCAGCGCGGCGCACCCAGGCCGAGCGCAGCGCCGCCATGCGGGAGCGCCTGCTCGACGCCACGGTCGAATGCCTGGTTTCCTTCGGCTACTCCGGAACGACCACGCCACGCATCGCCGAGATGGCCGGGGTTACTCGGGGCGCTCAGATCCACCACTTCCGTTCGAAGGAAGACCTGGTGGTGGCGGCCATCGAGCACCTGGCACAACAGCGCGCACAAGCCGCGATCCGCGAGCTCGGCCGGCTCCATGAGAGCCCGGACCCCGTAGCGGCGGTGCTGGACTTCATGTGGGAGGTCCACCAGGGGCCGCTATTCGTTGCGACAATGGAACTTTGGGTCGCCGCCCGCACCGATCGGGTGCTGGCGCAACAGATCGAGCGGGTGGAACCGGTCGTCAACAGCGCGCTGATCGCAGCGATCACTCAGGTGCTCCCGGAACATCCGGCACCAACCGAACTCGCGAACCTCATCTACACCGCCATGGACGCCCTGCGCGGGATCCTGGTGGCCAGCTTCGTTGACCAGGACACTGAACGCGCCCATCGGCGGTGGGGGCGGGCCTGCACCCATCTACGCGCGATCGCCGCTGACGCGTTTTCAGAATTGGGCTAAGCCGCCGCAACGCTGCTCCCGGGTGTGACGTTAGCTTCACGCCCGGCATTCGAGGGTGAACCTAACTTCACTCGCGTGCCGCGCCCTCACCCACCGGATACCCGGCCGAGACCGACACGCTCACCAGCCTCCACCGGCATGACCAGCGCTAACCGAATGCTTGCAAAGATACAATCAGGTGTGTATGTTTTCTTCCACGGTGAGCAACCCGCTGAAGGGAGCGTGATGTCAAACAAGGTCTATGTCGTCGGCGTCGGCATGACGAAGTTCGAGAAACCGGGCCGGCGACTCAACGACGACGGGTCAGCATGGGACTACCCCGACATGGCCCGCGAATCGGGCACCAAGGCGCTGTCCGACGCGGGCATCGACTACCGCGAGGTCGAGCAGGGCTACGTCGGCTACGTCTACGGCGAGTCCACCTCGGGGCAGCGGGCACTGTACGGGCTCGGCATGACCGGGATCCCGGTCGTTAACGTCAACAACAACTGCTCAACCGGCTCCACCGCGCTTTTCCTTGCTGCACAGTCGATTCGGGGTGGACTGGCGGACTGCACGATCGCGCTAGGGTTCGAGAAGATGCAGCCCGGCTCGCTGGGGTCGACCTACGACGACCGCGCCCAGCCGATGGACAAGCACATCCTGGCGATGGCGGAGATCTCCGAGGTGCTGTTCCCGCCGGCGCCGTGGATGTTCGGTGCCGCCGGCCGTGAGCACATGAAGCAACACGGCTCCACCGCCGAGCATTTCGCCAAGATCGGGTACAAGAACCACAAGCATTCGGTGAACAACCCGTATTCGCAGTTCCAGGACGAGTACACGCTGGACGACATCCTGGCCGCCCGGATGATCTACGACCCGCTGACCAAGCTGCAGTGCTCGCCGACCTCGGACGGATCCGGTGCGGCGATCCTGGCGTCCGAGGCGTTCGTCGACAAACACGGGTTGGCCGCCCAGGCGGTGGAGATCGTCGGACAGTCGATGACCACCGACTACGCCAACTCCTTCGATGGCACCTGCAAGGCCCTCATTGGCTATCACATGAACGTGGCGGCGGCTCAACAGGTCTACCAGCAGTCCGGTCTGGGCCCGGAGGACTTCCAGGTCATCGAGCTGCACGACTGCTTCTCCGCCAACGAACTGCTGCTGTATGAGGCGCTGGGTCTGTGTGGCGAGGGTGAGGCGCCGAAGCTGATCGACAACGGCGACACCACCTACGGCGGCCGCTGGGTGGTGAACCCGTCCGGTGGACTGATCTCCAAGGGACATCCGCTGGGCGCCACCGGTTTGGCGCAGTGCGCCGAGCTGACCTGGCAACTGCGCGGCACCGCCGACAAACGGCAGGTGGACAACGTCACCGCTGCGCTGCAACACAACATCGGACTCGGCGGCGCCGCCGTCGTCACCGCCTACCAGCGCGCCGAGCGCTGACATCCAACCAATCATCACCGAAAAACAAGGGGAAACACTATGGGACACATCGAAGCCACCAAGCAACTGTCGGTCACTCCCGAGGCGTTGTGGAACACCATCACCGATCTGTCGAGCTGGGACAAGTGGTTCACCATTCACGAGAAGTGGCTGCAAGAGCCTCCGGCCACACTGGAGCCCGGGGCGACGCTGATTGCCAAGGTCGTGATGCTCGGCATGGCCAACAAGATCGAATGGACGGTCGACAAGGTCACTGCGCCGAACAGTCTGACGATGTCGGGCGCCGGGATGGCCGGCGTGAAATGCCAGTTCGAGTTCTCGGTGACGCCCGCCGGTGACGGCTCGCAGTTCAGCGTGGCCGGCGACTTCGAGGGCGCGCTGATCAAGGGTGCGCTGGGCAAAGCGGTCGAGAAGGACGGTGCCAAACAACTCGACAAGACGCTCGCACAGCTTGAGACGCTGGCCTCGGCGGGGGCCTGACATGTCCGACGAGGACTTGGCGTTCGACGACGATGGTCTGAACACCTGGACCGACGAGGACCGGTTCGAGGTCAGCCGCGAGCGGCTCGTCGAGTACGCGAAGGCGACCAACGACCCGATCCCGGCGCACCTGGCCGGAGACGTCGCACCGCCGGTGTTCGCGATCGTGCCGGTGTTCGAGTCACTGCTGGCCCCGACCGTCGACGTCGCACCGGTGGAGCTGATCCCCCGGGTGGTGCACGGCGAGCAGGACTTTCATTTCCACCGGCCGATCCGACCCGGCGACAAGCTGGTGTCGCGGGGCAAGATGATCGGCTACGAAGGGCTGGAAAAGGGGACCCGCGCGGCGGTGTACCTGGAATGCCGCAACGAGGACGGTGAACTGGTCAACGAGCAGTACGTGACCTGCTTCTTCCGCGGTCACAACGCCGGCAAGAAGGTCGGCGAACTGAGCCCCGAGCACAAGTTCGACGACGCACTGCACGACCGGCCGCCGCTGGCCAAGATCGTGCAGCATGTCGACGCCGACCAGACGTTTCGTTACTCACCGGCCGCGGGTGACCCGATGCCGATCCACCTCGACGAGGAGGTGGCCCGCGATGCCGGGTTGCCGGGCATCATCGCCCACGGGCTGTGCACCATGGCGTTCACCTCGTGGGCGGTGCTCACCGAGGTCGGCGGATCGGATGTGAACCGGCTCAAGCGGTTCGCGGTGCGGTTCTCCAAGATGGTGCTGCCCGGCGACGACCTGGAGACCCGGATCTGGCAGACCGGCCGCGGCGACCGGGCGACGACGTATGCGTTCGAGACCGCGCGCAACGGGGATGCCGGCGAGGAGTTCGCCATCACCGACGGCCTGGCCGTGATCACCGACTAGATCGACAGGAGCAATCACATGGGAGCTTTGGAAGGACGGGTCGCCGTCATCACCGGCGCCGGGCGCGGCATCGGCCGCGAGCATGCGCTGCTGTTCGCCCGCGAGGGGGCCAGCGTCGTCGTCAACGATCTCGGCGGCAGCAACGCTGGGGAAGGCGCCGACGCCGGCCCGGCGCACGAGGTGGTCGACGAGATCACCGCAGCGGGTGGGCGCGCGGTGGCCAACACCGACAACATCGCCACCTGGGATGGCGCGAAGGGTGTTGTGCAGCAGGCGATCGACGAGTTCGGCCGGCTGGACGTGCTGGTCAACAATGCCGGGATTCTGCGGGACGCGTTCATCCCGGGCATGGAGGAATCCCAGTGGGACGCGGTCATCGCCGTGCACCTCAAGGGCCACTTCGCGATGCTGCGCCACGCCGCTGCGTACTGGAAAGCGCAGTCGAAGGCCGGGGATCAGCCCAACGCCGCGGTGATCAACACCGCCTCGGGCTCCGGGGTGACGCTGCCCAACGCCGGGCAGGCTAATTACGGGGCGGCCAAGGCCGGGATCGCGGCGCTGACCCTGATCGCGGCCGAGGAGTTGGACCGCTACGGGGTTCGGGTCAACGCGATCGCGCCGATCGCCCGCACCCGCCTCACCCTGGCCACCCCCGGCATGGGCGCCTTGATGGCCGAACCGGAGGAGGGCGAGGTCGACCTGTTCAGCCCGGCCAACATCTCGCCGCTGGTGGCCTACCTGGCGTCGGAGAAGTGCCCGCTGACCGGGAAGGTGTTCGCGGTGCAGGGGGGTGCGATCTCCGAGCTGGCCGGCTGGCACGACGTGAAGACCATCGAAACCGACGGCCGGTGGCTGATCGACGACATCGCTGCGAGGTTGCCCCAATAGCCACCGGCGACGATGCAGAACGAAGTGACGCTGAGGAGACGGAGTAGAAAATGATCGAATGGTCCGAATCCGACGAGCTCATTCGCGAGAGCGTTCGGGAGTTCATCGCCAAAGAGATCGCGCCGCACCGCGACGGGCTGGAAAGCGGTGAGCTTTCGCCGTATCCGCTCGCCCGCAAGCTGTTCAGCGAGTTCGGCCTGGATGTGATCGCCGCCGAAGCGATCAAGACCATGCTGGACAAGCAGCGCGCCAAGGCGGCCGCGATCGCCGCGGGTGAGCCGCAACCGGAGAAGCGGGAGCGCTCCGGCGACGGTCCCGGCTTGGGCGATCTCGGCGGTCAGATGTCGATGGCCGCGGTGCTGGTGTCCGAGCTGGCCGGCGTCAGCATCGGGCTGCTGAGCACCATCGGGGTCAGCATCGGCTTGGGTGCGGCCACCATCATGAGCCGCGGCACGCTGGCGCAAAAGGAGCGTTGGCTGCCCGAGCTGGTGACGCTGGAGAAGATCGCGTGCTGGGCGATCACCGAGCCCGACGCCGGCTCGGATGCGTTCGGCGGCATGAAGACCTACGTCAAACGCGACGGTTCCGACTACATCCTCAACGGCCAGAAGACGTTCATCACCAACGGCCCGAACGCCGATGTGCTGATCGTCTACGCGAAGCTGGACGAGGGCGAGCCGAGCGTCGACAAACGCAGCCGCCCGGTGCTGACCTTCGTGCTCGACGCGGGGATGCCGGGGCTGACCCAGGGCAAGGCGTTCAAGAAGATGGGCATGATGTCCTCGCCGACCGGGGAGTTGTTCTTCGACAACGTGCGGCTCACCCCGGACCGGCTGCTCGGGGAGACCGAACAGCACGGCGGCGGCGACGGGCGGGAGAGCGCCCGGGCGAATTTCGCCGCCGAACGGGTGGGTGTGGCGTTGATGGCGCTGGGCATCATCAACGAATGTCACCGGCTCTGCCTGGATTACGCCAAAACCCGCACCCTGTGGGGGCAGAACATCGGGCAGTTCCAGCTGATCCAGCTCAAGCTGGCCAAGATGGAGGTGGCCCGCATCAACGTGCAGAACATGGTATTCCAAACCTTGGAGAAGGTGCAGGCCGGCAAGATGCCGACGCTGGCCGAGGCGTCGGCGATCAAGCTGTACTCCTCGGAGGCGGCCACCGAGGTGGCGATGGAGGCCGTGCAGTTGTTCGGCGGCAACGGCTACATGGCCGAGTACCGGGTCGAACAGTTGGCGCGCGACGCCAAGTCGCTGATGATCTACGCCGGGAGCAACGAGGTTCAGGTTACCCATATCGCTAAGGGCCTGCTGGCCGGATGATCACCGAAGCCCGCGCGAGCTATGCCGGGGTGGGCACCCGGGTGTTGTCGGTGCCGGGTACCGGCTTGCCGGTCGTGCTGCTGCACGGATACGCCGACAGCGCCGACACCTGGCGGCCGGTGCTCACCCGGCTGGCGGCGGCGGGCCGCCGAACCGTCGCGGTCGACCTGCCCGGTTCCGGGCAGGCCGATCCTCGCCGGGCCGGGCCGCTGGTGCCCCAGTTCGACGCATTCGTCGACGCCGTCCTCGCCGAGACCGGTCCGGCGGTCCTGGTCGGCAATTCGCTGGGTGCGGCGACCGCGGTGCGTGCCGCGGCCCGCCATGCGGATCTGGTGAAGGCACTTGTCGCCCTGGATGATCCGCTGAATGCCCAACACTGGCTGGCGCGGCTGGCCCGCCGGCGCCCGATCCCAGTTTGGTTCTGGTCTTGCGTCGCCCACCTCCCGGTGCCGGCGCGGACGTTGCGCTGGGGCATCCGGCGTGCGATACCGAAGGTGCTCTACGGACCGGGGGCCACCACCGATCCGGAGGTCGTCGCGTATTGGACGCAGCTGGTGTCGCGGGCCACCGATGTTGCGGCATTGGGGCGCGACGCTTTCCGGTACGGGTATGAAGCCCTCGGCTCCCACCGCGGTATTCGGGTCCACTGCCCGACGGTGATCGTGCACGGTGCGCGGGACCGCATCATCCCGGTGCAGTCCAGTCGCATGCTGCACCAGCAGATCTCGGGCAGTCAGCTGGTGATTCTGCCGCGCTCGGGGCATTGTCCGCAGCTAGACAACCCGGACGAGGTCACCCGGCTCGTCGTCGAGGTTGTCCGGCGGGCCGGCGACCGGACCGAGTCGGCCTGATGAACATGCCAGATCGGGAGCCGCAATGACGAAAGGCCACGAATGACCATCGGCGGGATCATCGATGTCGTCCAAGGAACTCGGGTGCTGCTGCGCAGCGGGGTGGCCGACCCGACGCGGCCCGATCAGGCGGTGCGCTCGCTGCTCGCCGTCCGGCGCTACGGTCCGTTCGCCGGTGCGGTTAGCCACGCGGCCGCCCGCTACGGCGACGCCCCGGCGATCGTCGACGAACGCGGCGCGCTGAGCTTTCGTCAACTCGACGGCATTTCCAACGCATTGGCGCGGGGGCTGCGCGCGGACGGGGTCGGGCCGGGCGACGTGATCGCCGCGCTGTGCCGAGACCATCGCGGCCTGGTGTTGACCATGATGGCCGCCAACAAGCTCGGCGCCCGCCTGGTCCTGATGAACACCGGGTTCGCCAAACCCCAGTTCGCCGACGTCGCGGCCCGCGAACGGGTCAGCGTGGTCATGATGGACGCCGAGTTCGCCGACCTGCTCTCGGCGATACCCGCTGAGGTTCCCCGCATCTTGACCTGGGTCGACGGCGCGTCGCCGGGGATCAAGGGCGCCAAGACGATCGACCAGCTCATCGCGGGTCGAGCCATCACCGGGCTGCCCGCGCCGCCGAAACCCGGCGGCATGGTGCTGCTGACCAGCGGAACCACCGGCACCCCGAAGGGGGCGCCGCGGGACCGGATCAACCCGCTGCACTCGGCTCAGCTGCTGGACCGGATACCGCTGCCCAGCCGGGCCGTGTGCTGCGTGGCGGCGCCGTTGTTCCACGGCACCGGGCTGGCCACGTTCACTCTTGCGCTGGCCCTGGGCAACACGATCGTGCTGCAGCGCCGTTTCGACCCGGAGGCCACCCTGCGTGCGGTCGCCGAGCACCGGGCGCACACGCTGATCGTGGTGCCGACCATGCTGCAACGCATCGTCGAACTGGCCCCCGACGTCCGTGCACAACACGACACCTCCTCGGTGCGGATCATCTTCGCCGCCGGGTCGGCGCTGTCGCCGGATCTGTGCCGGCGCACCGCCGCGATCTTCGGCGACGTGCTCTACAACCTGTACGGGTCCACCGAGGTCGCGGTCGCGACGGTGGCGACGCCGCAGGAGCTGCGGCAGGCACCCGGGACCGTCGGCCGGCCGCCGGTGGGCTGCCGCGTCGCGCTCTACGACGAGTCGCGGCAACCGATCACCGAACCGGGCAGGACCGGAACGGTTTTCGTCGGGAGCGCGCTGAGTTTCTCCGGCTACACCGATGGCCGCACCAAGGAGATCATGGACGGCCTGTTGTGTACCGGCGACCTGGGGCACGTCGACGCGAACGGTTTGTGGTTCATCGACGGCCGCGCCGATGACATGATCGTCTCCGGCGGGGAGAACGTCTTCCCGCTCGAGGTTGAGAACCTGCTCGCCGACCGTGACGACGTGCTGGACGCGGCGGTGATCGGCGTCGACGACCCGGAGTTCGGCCAACGGCTGCGCGCCTACATCGTGCCGGCGCCGGCGGCCGAACGCGACGCCGAGGACATCAAGGCGTACGTGAAGGCGAACCTCGCCCGCTACAAGGTGCCCCGCGACATCGTCTTCGTCACCGAGTTACCCCACAACGCCACCGGCAAACTGGTTCGTGCCCGGCTAGCCGAGCTGTCCGGCGACCAACACTAGGAGGGAGATCACGATGGGTCCGCCAGCGGGTGTGCGCGTCGTTGAAATGGCCGGGCTGGCGCCGGTTCTCTTCGCCGGGATGATGCTCGGCGACCTCGGCGCCGACGTGCGCATCGACAACGGCACCGGGTACGCGCCTCCGGCGCCACTTGAGGTTCTGTCGGTGATGGCCGCACGCAGCAAGTGGTGACCTCGGCAAGGAAAGCACGGTAACACAGATGAAAAGCAATGCGGTTCAGGGCAAGGTGGTGGCGGTCACCGGCGGTGCCCGCGGGATCGGGCTTGCCACGGCGAAAGCGTTCGCGGCCCAAGGCGCAAGCGTCGCAATCGGCGACCTCGACCTCGACCTGGCGAAGCAATCGGCCTCCACCGTGCCGGGCACCGCGCGTGCGCTGCCGCTCGACGTGACCGACTCGGACTCGTTCGCCGCATTCCTCGCCGGCACCGAGAATGAACTCGGACCGATCGACGTGCTGGTGAACAACGCCGGCGTGATGCTCACCGGCGATTTCCTCGACGAGCAGTGGGCGACCGCCGAGAAGATGATTGCGATCAACCTGGGCGGCGTCATCACCGGCGCCCAGCTAGCGGTCCGCAGGTTCGTGCAGCGGGGCAGTGGCCACATCGTGAACGTCGCGTCGATGGCCGGTGTCGCGGGATTCCCCGGCGTCGCAACATACTGCGGCACCAAGTTCGGTGTGGTCGGATTCACCTTGGCGCTGCGGGAAGAGCTGGCACCAATCGGGGTCCGGGTGTCGGCGGTGCTGCCCGGGATCGTGCACACCGAACTCTCGGCGGGGGTGGTGCTCCCGACGGTCGTCGAGAAGTTCGGGTCGGTCGAGCCGACGGACATCGCGCGGGCCGTCGTGCGCACCGTGCAGCGCAATAAGGCGCTGACGTATGCGCCCGGGCGCCTGGGGTTTGCGGTGCGCGCCGCGAACGCGATTCCCGAACGGCCGCGTCGTGCGCTGTTTCGCTGGCTGCAGGCCGACCGGCTCTACTTGAACGTGGACCAGGCCACCCGCGATGCCTACCACGCCCGGGCCGACGGTACGCACCGCGCATCGTGAGCGCCAAGCACCGCCGTGCAGCGGTGAAGGACAAGAGTTGACACCTCCATGGTGTTTCTCCTGACTTCTCAGCGACCACCGGTCGGACACCTCGACCGTCGGGCAATCCCGATAACGCATCGATGTCTCCTTAGCGCGGTGGGTTTCCTGCGGTGAGGGCCTCCAGGCGGGCCGGCACATGTTTGTGCCACGGGGTGCCCGCGAAATCGTCCTTGAGACCCACACCGGTCAGCTCGTTGGGGGACACGCCGGCCGATGTCATCGAACCGTCCCCGGTGGGGCAGTCCAGGCCGAGCCCGTTGGGCAGCGCGATGTTGCCGGCCCGCATCATGTCGCTGATCTCGACGGTGACGGTCGCCGACCCGTTCTGGGTGACCAGCCGGGCCTGCCCGCCGTCGGTCAGCTGCAGTCGCTCGGCGTCCTCCGCGCTGACCCGCAGGCTGCCGTGCCGGTCGCGGCGCCGCCAGTCGGGGTTGCGGAAGATGGTGTTGGCGGTGAAGGACCGGCGTTCCCCGGCGGCCAGCACCAGCGGGAACTCCTCGGTGGTCCACACCGACCGGGCCGTCTCCAGTTCGCGCACCCGATCGAGCAGCGTGTCGATCGCGATCGTGAACCGCCGATCGGCGCGTTTGACGTAGTGCCACACATCGTCCCAGGCGTCGTCGGTGAACACCACGCCGGACGGGGATCCGATGATCGCGTCGAAAAGCTTGTTGCCGGGGGCGAGGCCCCGACCGGTGAATCCCGCCCGAGCGACGGCTTTCGGGTTGGACACCGCGCACAGCTGGCTGACGCCCCACAGCGCCGCCGCGCCGCGCACCGACGGCGGTAGCGTTTCGCCGAGCGTCTCGTACAGCAGATAGGGGGCCAGCTTGCCCAGCCGCGGCTTGGCTGCGAGCGCGCCGAAGAAGGCGGCGCCGAACGTGTCGCGGCCCGCGTGCGCGGCGCGGCGCAGCCGGTCGAGCACGACGTCGTCGACCACGTGCAACCGACGCAACAGCCGCGCGTAGATCTGCGGTTCGTCCAACGTTCCCGGCAGCGGATCGACAACCGGCTTGCGCAGGTGAAACACGTTGCGCGGGAACTCGAAGTTGAAGAACGTCGCTTCGGGTTTTTCGAACTGGCTGGAGGCGGGCAGCACGTAATCGGCCAGCCGCGCGGTCTCGGTGAACGCGACATCGATCACCACCGACAACTCCAGTGCCGCCATCGCGGCGCGGAAGCGTTTCGAGTCGGCCAACGAGTGTGCGGGATTGCTGGAGTCGATCCACATCGCCCGGAACCGGTCCGGGTGATCGGTGAGCACCTCGTCGGCAACCGAGTTGCACGGGATCAACCCGCCGATGATCTTGGCGCCGGTGACCGGCGACGTCCGTGCCCCGCCCCCCGACCCGGGCGCGGTGGCGGCCAGCATCCCGCCGGCGACCGGGACCATCGCATCAAGCAACGCCCCCGCCCCGGTCTCGAGCAGCGGACGTAACCGGCCGACGCGCGCGAGCGCAGGCAGCCCGGTCGCCAGCGCGGCCCCGGCCGTCGAGACCGCTTTGGCGGTCGCCTTTTTGGTGATCCGATCCAGCCGAGTGGACGGTTTACCCTGGCCGGTGCTCGACGGGGGTCCGCCGGCCAGCGCCGCGAACGAGGAGTGCAAAAACATCGTGCCGGGGCGCCCGAAATTACCGGTGAGGATCCACACCAGTTTGTTCAGATACGACACCAGCGTGCTGTTGGGGGCCTGCTGAATCCCGAGATCCTCATACACGCACACGCTGGATGCCGACGCGATGCGCCGCGCCGCGGCCCGGATCTGTTCCTCGCCAACCCCAGCCTTGTCGGCCAGTACCGCGACGTCGAGCGCCGTGAAGGCCGCGCGCACCGGCTGATAGCCGGTAACGTGCGCCGCGACGAAGTCGGCGTCGACCAGGTCTTCTTGCACGATCACCGCCACCAGCGCGGCCATCAGCCACGCATCGCCGCCGGGTGCCACCTGCAGGTGAAAGTCGGCGATCGCCGCGGTCTCACTGCGCCGCGGGTCCACCACGATGATCGACCGGTTCGGGTCGGCGGCAACCTGTTTGAGCACCGGGCGGGCCCGCGGGAAACTGTGCGACTGCCACGGGTTCTTCCCGACGAACACCAGCACCTCGGCGTGCTCGAAGTCGCCCTTGGTGTGGCCGCCGTACAGCCGCCCGTCCACCCACATCTCGCCGGTCTTCTCCTGGGCCAGCGCGTTCGAGTGGTAGGTCGAACCCAACGCGGCGCGCAGCGCGAGCGCATTCGCCGACCCCAGATGGTTGCCCTGGCCACCGCCGCCGTAGAAGAAGATCGTGTCGCCGCCGTAGCGGTTCTTGATCGCGGTCAGCTTCGCTGTGATCTCGTCGAGCGCGGTGTCCCAATCGATTTCGGCATACGAGCCGTCCGCCATCCGTTTCAACGGGGTGCTGATCCGGTGCGGGCCGTTCTGGTACAGGTCCAGCCGCATCGCCTTCTCGCAGGTGTAGCCCTGCGACGCCGGATGCGCCTTGTCGCCGCGGATCTTGGCGAACCGCCGCCCGTCGAGCTCGACGGTGATGCCGCAGTTGCATTCACACAGCACACACGAGGTGCTCTTCAAATCCGGTCCGGCCATCACGCCCTCCGCCCATGCGGCCCGGCAGCACGCCCGGCCTGCTATGCTAAGCAACATAGCATAATGGGGTGCTCGGGTCGACACCACCGGTGCGGGCGACAATGGGCGGTAAGTTGGGTCGACGGAGGTAGCAAAGTGGGAGTGCGAACCACCACCCGCAAGAAGATGCTGTCCAGTGCGGTGGAGCTGCTGCGCGAGCGCGGCGCCGCGGGGGTGACGATTGATGCGGTGTTGTCGCGCAGCAAGTCACCGCGCGGCTCGGTCTACCACCACTTCCCGGGCGGCCGCAACGAGATCATGACCGAATCGCTGGCGCTGGCCGGCGACGCGATCGGGGACTTCATCGAACGCGCGGCCGCCGACGGCTCGGTCGAGGCCCTGCACCGCTTCGGCGAGTTCTGGGCGAAAATGCTGCGGGACTCGGACTTCGGCGCCGGCTGCCCCGTCGTGTCGGTCGCGGTCGGCGGGTCGACCGACGATCAGCATCTGCTGCCGACCGTGGCCGCCATCTTCGACCGCTGGCATCGGGCCCTGGCCGACCGGTTGGTGGCCGACGGTGTCGCCGCGCCACGCGCCGATCGGCTGGCCACCTTGGTGGTGGCCGGCGTCGAAGGCGCGGTGATCCTGTGTCGCGTGCACCGATCCACCGGCCCCCTCGACGACGTCATTACCGAGTTCGAGGAGTTGTTCGGGTCTCTCACGCCACCGACCGACGCCAAGCGATAACACCGGATCAGATCGGTGGGTTTTAGTTTTGGCGGATGTCGTAGCGGGCGAACAGTCGTAGTGTGGTGGGGCTGATGCGGCGCATGGCGTAGCCGAGTTTGGATTCGGCGGCGATGGGCACTACGGGTGGGCCGGTGCGGATGGCTTTGACGATGGCTTTGGCGGTGGCTTCGGGGGTGTAGTTGCGGCGTCGGTAGGCGGCGTCGGCTTTGGCGCGGGCGCGGTCTTGCTGTTCGGCGCTCATGCCGGCGTAGACGGTGGTTTTGGCGATGTTGGTGTTGACGAAGCCGGGGCAGACCGCGGTGACGGTGATGCCGTCGTCGG
>NZ_MLQM01000052.1:0-28322 GCF_001854525.1 Mycobacterium talmoniae | reverse complement strand
CCCCCACACCCTCCCCTCCAAGGCCCCCGGCAGCGCCGAATGTGTGAAAGAGACGGGGTTCACCCGTGTCCTGGCGTTCATCGTTGACATGCTCCCGGCTTGGGTGCTCAGCGGCATCGGGTACGGCATCATGCTGGGCACCGGCGACACCACCTGTGTCGGTGCCGAGTACGGCTACGGCGGGTCTTGCGTGACGCAGCCGTCCGGTATCGGGGTCCTCGCCCAGTCGCTGCTGTCGCTGGCAGCGTTCGCGTACGTCCTGTGGAACCGGGGCTATCGCCAGGGCACGACGGGGCAGAGCCTCGGCAAGTCGGCGATGAAGATCAAGCTGGTGTCCGAGGCGACCGGTCAGCCGATCGGTTTCGGGATGGCGTTCGTGCGCGACATCGCCCACATCGTCGACATGATCATCTGCTATGTCGGGTTCCTGTTCCCGCTGTGGGACGCCAAGCGTCAGACCTTGGCCGACAAGATGATTTCCACGGTGGTGTTGCCCGCACAGTAGCGGCGGGCAGCCGTCATCGCGGGCTGCCACTAGGCTGATCCGCGATGACTGAACACCGCACGCCTCGGGGCCTGTCCACCAAAGCCATCCATGCCGGCTACCGGCCGGACCCCGCCACCGGCGCGGTCAATCCGCCGATCTACGCCAGCAGCACGTTCGCCCAGGACGGCGTCGGCGGTCTGCGCGGCGGCTACGAGTACGCCCGCACCGGCAACCCGACCCGGGCGGCGCTGGAGACCGCGCTGGCCGCGGTCGAGGAGGGCCGGTTCGGCCGCGCGTTCGGTTCCGGGATGGCCGCCAGCGACTGCGCGCTGCGCGCGGTGCTGCGCCCCGGCGACCACCTGGTCATCCCCGACGACGCCTACGGCGGCACCTTCCGCCTGATCGACAAGGTGTTCACCGAATGGGGGGTGGCCTACACGCCGGTCGCGCTGTCCGACGTCGACGCGGTGCGCGCGGCGATCACCCCGGCCACCCGGCTGATCTGGGTGGAGACGCCCACCAACCCGCTGCTGTCGATCGGTGACGTTGAAGCCATCGCCGCGATCGGCCGAAACGCCGGAGCGAAGGTGTTGGTGGACAACACGTTCGCCTCCCCGGCGCTACAGCAGCCGCTGACCCTGGGCGCCGACATCGTGCTGCACTCCACCACCAAATACATCGGCGGCCACTCCGACGTGGTGGGCGGCGCGCTGGTCACCAACGACGAAGAGTTGGACGCCGCGTTCGGCTTCCTGCAAAACGGGGCCGGTGCGGTGCCCGGCCCGTTCGACGCCTACCTGACGCTGCGCGGCCTGAAGACGCTGGTGCTGCGCATGCAGCGGCACAGCGAGAACGCTGCGGCGGTCGCGGAGTTCCTCGCCGCGCATCCGGCGGTGAGCACGGTGCTGTACCCGGGCCTGCCCGACCATCCCGGCCACGACGTGGCCGCCCGCCAAATGCGCGGCTTCGGCGGCATGGTGTCGGTGCGGATGCGCGGCGGCCGGCCGGCCGCCGAAAAGCTGTGCGCGGACACCGAGGTGTTCATCCTGGCCGAATCGCTGGGCGGGGTGGAGTCGCTGATCGAGCACCCGGGGGCGATGACCCACGCGTCGACGGCCGGTTCGCAACTGGAGGTCCCCGACGATTTGGTGCGGCTGTCGGTGGGCATCGAGGACGTCACCGACCTGCTGGCCGACCTGGAGCAGGCCCTGAGCTAGCTGCGCCCTCCGCCGAGCAGACGCAGAATCGCATTCGGCGGCCACGATTTATGCGAATTTGCGTCTGCTCGTGGGGGACAGGGCCCGGCCTCGGGTCCTATTACAGGGCTTGGCGGACGGCCGCCATCGTCACCGCCAGGTTGAACTCCGGCAGGTCGGGCTCGGACCCGTTGACCCAACCGCCGCTCGCGATTTCCCCGGCCCGGTCACGCACCCACGTCCAGCCGCGGTCGTTGAGGCTCAGCAACGCGTCCAACCCGTCGACGGTGTGCAGCAGCGAGATGATGGCGGCCGTCGCGGGATCCGGGCACTCGTGATCGAACAGCGCCGCCAGCATCGCCGCGCGCGCCGAGCCCACCCGGGCCCGGTCGGTCAGCGGCCACGAGTACGACCGCCGCAACCGCGTGCCGTTCAGCCGCACCTGGTGCACCTGGCCGGTGCGCTCCAGGTGCACCATCAGCAGGTCCGGGATGGAACGCCGGAGTTTGGCGATCGCGTCGGCGGGTCGCAGCGGGCGACGCAGCAGTAGCTGCAGGGCGGCCACCCCCACCGGGTCGACCGGGGCCGAGCCGGCCAACACCACCAGCCGACCGGCTTCCGCCGGTTCCCCGTCCACCGCGGGCCGGATCTGGCAGGCGTGGGCCAGGTCCAGCAACACCGCGGCGGTCAGGACACGGTCGCGACGAATCCGATCCAGCACGGGCTGCGCGGACGCATTGTCCAACAACAGCAGGAGGAGTTCCTCGGCAATCCGCGCCATCAGCGGAAAGTAACTGGCCTAACCTTCGTGCTCCGCGAGGACTATTCGTGGTACGGCTCGGCGCTGACCAAGGTCACCTTGATGGTGTTGCCGTTGGGCACCGTGTAGCTGCGGGTCTCGCCGACCTTCGCGTCGATCAGCGCAGCACCGAGCGGGGAGTTGGGCGAATACACCTCGAGCTTGCCGTCGTTGACGCCCTCTTGGCGGGTGGCGATCAGGAACGTTTCGGTGTCGGACTCGTCGCCGTTGTAGTAGACCTTCACCACCGACCCGGGCAGCGCCACCCCCGACTGGGTGGGCGCCTCGCCGACCTTGGCGTTGTTGAGCAGCTCCTGCAGCTGACGGATGCGGGCTTCCTGCTGGCCCTGCTCCTCGCGGGCCGCGTGATAGCCGCCGTTTTCGCGCAGGTCGCCCTCCTCGCGGCGGTCATTGATCTCCGCGGCGATCACGGGACGATTCGCGATCAGCTGGTCGAGCTCGGCCTTGAGCCGGTCATGTGACTCCTGCGTCAGCCAGGTCACCTGTGTGTCCGTCATCTCGTCGCGCTCCTTGTGTCGTCGGTCCCGCGATATTCGGTGGGCGGGCTTGGGTCCAGCTGCCGGGGGCACTGCGGTGGCGGCCGCGTGTATCGCCGAACCAGTGCGGAGTACCCCGGATACCGCGCACTAATGCAGCAATACACGGCCCCAGCATGGAACCGTGTATCCGCTTAGGGTACCACCGCGGCGGCTCGACGATGGTGAATGCGTGCTCAGGGGGCCCGTAGGTAGTCGGGGACGTCGGTGCCGCAGCCGTAGACGTCGCCCATCACCGGCGGTTTGCTGGATTTCACCGTGGTGGTGACCTGGACGGTTTCCTGCTCCGACGGTCCGACCAGCACTTCCCGGCGACCCGTTTCGCTGCCGTCCTTGGCGCGGGCCCGCACAATGCAGTCCACCGGCCGGGACGGGTCCGACCGGGTCACGCTGATCGTCACCGACACGGTTTCGTCGTCGATCAGCCGATAGCCGGCCAGTGTGCCCTTGACGTCGCCGGTGCCCAGCCGCTGGTAGCCGATCACGGCGACGACGGTGGCGGCCGCCACCGTCAACACCGCCAGCGCGATGATCACCCGGCGCCGGGTGCTCCGGGACAGCCGGGCACGCCCGTAGCGGTTGTCCGGGCGGGGGGCGGGGCCGTCGCCCCTCTGCGTGGTCATAGGTCGGATTTCCGGGCGTGGACGACAGGGTGAAACTATGGGGACCAGAACTTTCTGGAACTATAAGGCCACACGCCCAGCAAATGGCAGACGGAACAGGTACAACGCACGTGAGCGAACTGCGGTTGATGGCAGTACACGCCCACCCGGACGACGAGTCCAGCAAGGGCGCGGCCACCCTGGCCCGGTACGCCGACGCGGGACATCGGGTGCTGGTGGTGACGTTGACCGGCGGTGAACGCGGCGACATCCTCAACCCGGCCATGGACCTGCCCGATGTGCACGGCCGGATCGCCGAGATCCGCCGCGACGAGATGGCCAAGGCCGCCGAGATCCTGGGCGTCGAGCACACCTGGCTGGGTTTCGTCGACTCGGGTTTACCCCACGGCGACCCGCCGCCGCCGCTGCCCGAGGACTGTTTCGCGCTGGTGCCGCTGGAGGTCGCCACCGAGGCGCTGGTGCGGGTGGTGCGGGAGTTCCGCCCGCACGTGATGACCACCTACGACGAGAACGGCGGCTACCCGCACCCCGACCACATCCGCTGCCACCAGGTGTCGGTCGCCGCCTATGAGGCGGCCGGCGACTACCGGCGCTTCCCGGACGCCGGGCCGGTGTGGACGGTGTCCAAGCTGTACTACAACCACGGCTTTTTGCGGCAGCGGATGCAGCTGCTGCAAGACGAGTTCGCCAAACACGGTCAACAGGGCCCGTTCGAGAAGTGGCTGGCGCACTGGGATCCCCAGCACGACATGTTCGCCGACCGGGTGACCACGCGGGTGGAGTGCGCGGACTACTTCGACCGACGCGATGATGCGCTGCGCGCGCACGCCACCCAGATCGACCCCAAGGGCGACTTCTTCGCCGCGCCGATCGGCTGGCAGCAGCGGCTGTGGCCGACCGAGGAATTCGAGCTGGCCCGCTCGCGGGTGCCCGCGCACCTGCCCGAGACCGATCTGTTCGCTGGAATCGAGGCCGACCTGTGAACCACGCACTTGTCACGGCGCTCGGTGTGCTCGCCGACGACGCACCGCGCAACACCGGGCCGGACTTCGGCAAAGCCAGCCCGTTCGGCCTGCTGGTCATCGTGTTGCTGCTCATCGGCACGTTCCTGCTGGTGTGGTCGATGAACCGGCAGCTCAAGAAGGTCCCGGAATCCTTCGACCCGGAAAACCCGGAACCGGATCAAGCCGCCGACGAGGGCACGGTCGACCCCACCGACGGTGACGGTGACGAGCCGAAGGAATCCCCGCCGGAGCCGGCCGGCTAAGCGCGGCCCACACCCGCGCCGGTGACCGGTGTGTCGACGTGGACCGCACGGCGCGTGTCCGCGACGTGAACACTCGACGGTGCGCCGTTGCAGCGCCGTGCCAGTTCCGTTGGGGCATGCGATGATCGCCGTGTCCGCGGCTCGCGCTTGCGCTTCTTGCTGAGCAAGAGAGGTTCAGGGATGACGACTATCCGGGTGGGGGCGTGCCGTCGTCCGCGGTCCGTCCTGGCCGGCCCTGCCCTGATGGTCGCGCTGCTGAGCCTGGTCGCCGCGGTGGCCCCGAGGGCGCACGCCGACGCCGTCGACAACAACTTTCTGACGGCGTTGAAGACCCGCGGCATCGACTTCGCGTCCGGGCAATCCGCGATCATTGCCGGCCACGAGGTCTGCGATGAACTCGATCTCGGCAGGCAGAAAAGCGACGTGGTCTCCGACGTCATGAACAACAGCAGGCTGGACGGCTACCACGCCGGGTTCTTTGTCGGCGTCAGCATTAGCGCGTTCTGCCCGCGGCATTCCGGGTAGCCTCGTCCGGTCCGGGGGCTTGCCTAGCCCGCCGACGGCGGTCGCGGCATCACCGGCCCCCGGAGTTCCAAGCCGTACTCGAGGTCTTCGTACTTCTGCTGCTTGCGTTTGCGCCAGCCACTGCCCGCCGACAGCGGCGGCGGCATCAGCGGCGGCAGCGTGGGCCACCCGGATTGGCCGGCCGGCAGCGGCGATGCCGCCGCCGCGAGTTGGACCGGTGTTTGCGACGCGGGCAGCAACCCCACCACGGCCGGCGGCGCGGTCAGCTTGCCCACCGACACGCCGACCCCCATCGCGGCCGTCGGCTCCGCGGACAGCCCGGCGGCGCCCAACGCGCCCAAGGCTTCCGGCGCCAGGGCCGCCTCACCCTCCAACAGCCCCTGGCCGATCGAGCTGTCCACGCTTTGCAGCGCTTGGGCCGACGTGTTCTGCGCCAGATAGCTGAGCAGGTTGATCGGAAATCCGGACGAGACGAACTGGTTGGCGTAGGTGTTCGCCAGTCCAAACCAGCCGCTGTTGGGGTCGAAGTCGGCCGCCGACGCCAACGCCGAAGCCGCCGACGAGGTGGACGCCGCCGCCGGCGCCGCCCCGGCTTGCGCGGTGAGCCCGGTCGGCTGGGTGATCGACGCCGGGGCGGCGAGCTGCGGCAGCGTGGCCGCCTGCGTCGAGGCGGCCTGATAGCGGCTCATCGCCGCCGAGTTGTGCGTCCACATCCGCTGGTATTGGTCTTCGGTTTCCGCGATCGCCGCAACATTGCTGCCGAACCGGTTGCTGGCCAACAGCTGCGCCCGTCGCGTCCGGTTCGCCGCGACCTGCGCGGCGGGTACCACCGCCGCCCGAAACGCGTTGAATGCCGCCGCGGCGGCCTGCGCGGCGGACCCGACCTGCTGGCAGTGCTGTGCGGTGCTGCGCAGCCAGGTCAGGTAGGGCTCGACGGCGCGGACCATCGCCGTCGACGACGGGCCATGCCAGCTGCCGGTCAGCGACGACAACGTCGCGCCACAATCGGCGGCGGCTTCCTCCAGATTGGTGCCCAGTCGCTGCCACGCCGCGGAAGCCTCCAGCAGTGATCCCGCGCCGGGTCCCGAGTGAATCAGCGCTGAGCTGACCTCCGGCGGCAGCGCCATGAACTCCATGACGCCAAACGTCGATTACCGCCGGAAAACCTGCGGAACATTGTGTTGACGACGGTGAAAAAAGCCGAGGAACATTGGGGATCGACGCCGTGTCGGGCCCTCAGAACGCGATGGCGTTGACCGCGGTCGACAGGCGCGACTTGAACTCGTCGGGAACGGGGACATAGCCGTGCTCGGCCAAGCCAAGCTGTCCGGCGTCGATCGTGCTCTGCAGGAACGCCTTGACGGCCGCACCGACGCGCGCATCGGGGTACTTCGAGCACACAATCTCATAGGTCGCCAGCACGATCGGGTAGGCGCCGGGCTGGTTTGGCCGGTAAAACGAGATGGTGTCGAGGGCCAGGTCGTTGCCCTCACCGAGGAACCAGGCCGCAGAGATCGTCTTCCCCACCGAGTCGCTGCTGATCGCGACCGGGTCCGGGCCGGCCGACGTGATGATGTTGGCCATGGTCAGGTGTTGCCGCTGGGCGAACGACCACTCGGTGTAGCTGATCGATCCCTCGGTGCGCTGGACGGCCGCGGCGGCGCCGTCGCTGCCCGCGACGCCCTGCCCGACACCGCCGTTGAACGTCTTTCCGGCGCCTTTGCCCCACGCGCCGCCCGCCGCGGTGTCGAGGTATCGCTGGAAGTTATCGGTGGTGCCCGACTCGTCGCCGCGGAATACCAACCGAATCGGTTCGGCCGGCAAGGGGGCACCGGGGTTCAGCACCTGGATCGCGGGATCGTTCCAGCTCGTAATGTCCCCGTTGAAGATCTTGGCCGCGAGGGGACCGTCGAGGTTCAACGACGTCAGCCCGGTGACGTGGTAGGCGATGGCGATGGGGCCGAATACGATCGGCAGGTTCCACGCCGACGAGCCGCACCGCTGTTCTGCTTGGGTGTATTCGTCCTTGCTCAGCGGCGAGTCGGATCCACCGAAATCCGTTTTCTTGCGCATAAATTCGCCAACTCCGGCGCCGGAACCATTGGCAACGTAATTCAGCGACTGGCCCGGGCAGGCGTGTTGGAACGCCTTCACGAAACGGGTCATGGCGTGTTCTTGGGCGGTCGAACCGCTGGCTTTGAGGATCGTCTTGCCGCCGCAGGCCACCGAGTGTGCCGGTGCGCCGTCGCCGGTGGCGCCGGGGTCGCCGCCGCACCCGGACAGGAGCGTGGCGCCGACGGTCAGGATGCTCAACGCGACACCAAACCGATTGATTCGCAATCAGATTCCTTCGGTCGTTCCGGTGACACGATGCCGTCGCTGCCCGCGGCCCGCCAAAAATGCCGCCGTCCACGCTAACAAGATGGCACGTCAGCAAACGGGCTGATCCGGGCCTGAACGCAAGATTTCAGCCACAGTTTCCGATCTGGTTACGGTCCGGACGGGCGGGGCCGCACGCCTCGTCGGGGCCCGGTCTTGCTGACCTCGCCGCCGAACACGATTAACGTAGGGGGGTGGCCAATCGTCTGGACAACTCCACCAGCCCCTACCTGCGTCAGCACGCCGACAACCCGGTGCACTGGCAGGAGTGGACGCCGCACGCGTTGGCCGAGGCCGTCGACCGGGACGTGCCGATCCTGCTGTCGGTCGGCTATGCCGCCTGCCACTGGTGCCATGTGATGGCGCATGAGTCGTTCGAGGACGACGAGGTCGCCGCGGCGATGAACGACGGCTTCGTCTGCATCAAGGTCGACCGTGAAGAGCGGCCCGACCTCGACGCGGTCTACATGAACGCCACCGTGGCGCTCACCGGGCACGGCGGGTGGCCCATGACCTGTTTTCTGACCCCCGACGGCCGACCGTTCTTCTGCGGCACCTACTACCCGAAACCGGCGTTTTTGGAGCTGCTCTCGGCGGTCACCAACACCTGGCGCAACCGTCGCGGCGAGGTCGAGCAGGCCTCCGACCACATCGCCACCGAGCTGCGCTCGATGGCCTCCGGGCTGCCCGGCGGCGGGCCGGCGATCGATCCGGATTTGTGCGACGACGCGACCGCGACCGCGCTGCGCGACGAGGACACCGTGCGCGGCGGATTCGGCAACGCACCGAAGTTCCCGCCGTCGGCGCTGCTGGAAGCGTTGTTGCGCAACCATGAACGCACCGGATCGGCCGCCGCGCTGCGGGCCGTCGCCCGCACCGGCACCGCCATGGCCCGCGGCGGGATCTACGATCAGCTGGCCGGCGGATTCGCCCGCTACAGCGTCGACAACGCCTGGGTGGTACCGCATTTCGAGAAGATGCTGTATGACAACGCGCTGTTGCTGCGGGTGTACGCGCACTGGGCCCGGCGCACCGGGGACCCGCTGGCGCGGCGGGTGGCCGAGCAGACCGCCCGGTTTCTGCTGGTCGAGCTGGCCGACGCCGACATGTTCACCTCCTCGCTGGACGCCGACGCCGCCGGTAAGGAGGGCTCCACCTACGTCTGGACGCCGGCTCAGCTGGTCGAGGTGCTCGGTGACGCCGACGGGCGTTGGGCGGCGGAGGTTTTCGGTGTCACCCGGGAGGGGACGTTCGAGCACGGCGCGTCGGTGCTGCAGCTGCCGGTCGACCCCGACGACACCGCACGCTTCGAGCGGGTGGGCACCGCGCTGCTGGCGGCGCGGATGACCCGCGCCCAGCCGGGCCGCGACGACAAGGTGGTCACCGCCTGGAACGGGCTGGCGATCACCGCGCTGGTCGAGGCCGGTGTGGCGTTGGCGGCGCCCGCGCTGACCGCGGCCGCGCAGCGGTGCGCGACCGCGTTGCTCAGCACCCACCTGGTGGACGGCCGGCTGCGCCGGGCCAGCCTGGGTGGGCAGGTCGGCGACAGCGCGGCGATCCTGGAAGACCACGGCGCGCTGGCCACCGGGCTGCTGACCCTGTATCAGGTGACCGCCGATCCACAGTGGCTGACCGCGGCCACCGGGCTGTTGGACACCGCGCTGGCCCACTTCGCCGACCCCGATCGGCCCGGACGCTGGTTCGACACCGCCGACGACGCCGAGCAACTGGTGCTGCGGCCCGGTGACCCGCTGGACGGGGCCACCCCGTCGGGGGCCTCGCTGATCACCGAGGCGCTGCAGATCGCAGCCCACCTCACCGGGGGTGACGGCGCCGACCGGTACCGGCAGGCGGCCGCCGAGGCGCTGCAGGCGCACTCACCGCTGCTGGACCGGGCGCCGCGGTCGGCCGGGCACTGGCTGGCGGTGGCCGAAGCCGCCGTGCGGGGGCCGCTGCAGATCGCGGTGGCCTGCGATACCCCGCAGTCGGCGCTGCTGGCCGACGCGCGCCGGCTGGCGCCGGGCGGGGCGATCGTGGTCGGCGGCCAGTTGGACTCGTCGGAGTTGCTGGCGGGCCGGGACCGGGTGGCCGGGGCCGACGCGGCCTACGTCTGCCGCGGCCGGGTGTGCGACTTGCCGGTCAGCACCGCACCGGAACTGGCTAGCGCCCTGGGTGTGCCGCAGTAGTAGCGTTGCGTCCCATGCCGAGTGCCGAACACATCACCGAGACCGTCAACCGCTACATCGGGCTGGTCGCCAAGGGCAGCGCCGAGGATATCGCCGGCTTGTACGCCGACGACGCCACCGTGGAGGACCCGGTGGGCGGCGAGGTCCACATCGGCCGGCAAGCGATCCGCGGCTTCTACGCCGCGGTGGAGGGCGCCGAGCGGGACTGCGAGTTGGTGACGCTGCGGGTGGCCGGCAACGAGGCGGCGTTCCAGTTTCGGCTGACCGTGACCGCCGGCGAGCACCGGATGCTCATCGAGCCGATCGACGTGATGGTGTTCGGCGACGACGGCAAGATCGCCGCGATGAAGGCCTACTGGTCCGCCGACAACGTCACCCAGCTGTAGCCGGCGGGCGTCCCCGCGAGCAGTCCCCCGCGAGCAGACGCAAAAGCCCCCTTTTTCGGCCCGAAAAGGGGGCTTTTGCGTCTGCTCGCGCTTCAGAAGCCTTAGTACAGGGCGGCGAACCAGATCGCGATGTACTGGCAGATCGCGGCCACCGCCGTGCAGGCGTGAAAGAACTCGTGATAGCCGAACGTTCGGGGCCACGGGTCGGGCCACCGCAGTGCGTACATGATGGCGCCGATGCTGTACAGCGCGCCGCCGACGGTGAGCAGCACCATCGCCGCCACCCCCGCGTTGTGCAGGATGACCGCGATGAAAAACGCCGAGACCCAGCCGAGCATCAGGTACAGCGGCACGCCCACCCATTTCGGCGCGGTCGGCCAACACAACTTCAGCAACACCCCGGCGAGCGCACCGCCCCACACAATGGCCAGCACCAAGAGCCCGGTGCTGGGCGGCATCGCCAACACCGCGAACGGGGTGTAGGTGCCGGCGATGAACACGAAGATCATCGCGTGATCGACTCGCTTCATCCGGATCCGGGCGGCCACCGTTTTCCAGGTGATGCGGTGGTAGGTGGCGCTCACCGCGAACATCCCCACCACAGAAATGGTGTAGACGAAGGTCGATAACCCGGCCGCCAGCCCGGCCAGCGGCCAGGACACCGAGATCAGCGTGGCGCCGGCGGCCAGTGCCACCACCGCGGAGACCAGGTGAATCCACCCGCGGGCCCGCGGCTTGACGTGGGGCAAGGTGACATCGGGGGGCGAGGTTTCGGGCCCCGGCGTTTCGAGGGTGCCGGTCTGGGCGCTCATATCCCTCCTGACTCGCACCTTGATCGCCGGTAAATCTTGCCCATCACAGTAGTGTGGATTGTCGTGGAGATCATCCCGGCGCGCCTCAAGGAGCCGCTGTACCGGCTCTATGAGATGCGGTTGCGGCAGGATCTGGCGGCGTCGAAGTCGGTGCTGCCCCGCCATATCGCCGTGCTGTGTGACGGCAACCGGCGCTGGGCCCGCGACGCCGGATACGACGACGTCAGCTACGGCTACCGGATGGGTGCGGCCAAGATCGCCGAGATGCTGCGCTGGTGCCAAGAGGCCGGCATCGAGATGGCCACCGTCTATTTGCTGTCCACCGAAAACCTGCAGCGCGACCGCACCGAACTGGCCGCCCTCATCGAGATCATCACCGACGTCGTCGAGGAGATCTGCGCCCCCGTCAACCGCTGGAGTGTGCGCACGGTGGGGGACCTGGAGCTCATCGGGGAAGAGCCCGCGCGCCGGTTGCGGGACGCCGTCGCCTCCACGCGGGGGAAGAACGGCAGCTTCCATGTCAACGTCGCGGTCGGCTACGGCGGGCGGCAGGAGATCACCGACGCGGTGCGGGCCCTGCTGAACAAGGAGCTGGCCAACGGCGCCACCGCCGAGGAGCTCGTCGACGCGGTCACCGTGGACGCCATTTCGGAGAACCTGTACACCTCGGGTCAGCCGGACCCCGACCTGGTCATCCGCACCTCGGGGGAGCAGCGACTGTCCGGTTTCCTGCTGTGGCAAAGCGCGTACTCGGAGATGTGGTTCACCGAGGCGCACTGGCCGGCGTTTCGCCGGGTCGACTTCCTGCGCGCGCTGCGGGATTACAGCCTGCGGCACCGCCGCTACGGCCGCTGACGCTTTTTCCGCGGGCTGGCGCCGCCGTGCCACACTGAATTCATGGCTGCGCTGTCGGCGCTGGTGTTCACGTTGAGCTGGTGGCTCGGGCTGTACCTGCTGGCCCGCGACCCGCGCAAACCGGTGCTGGTGTTGGCCGCGGTCGGGTTGTGCGGGTTCGCGGTGGTGGTGGCCGCCGACGCGATCCGGGTGGTCACCCACCTGGCGGCGCTCAGCCACCTGGAGGTCTATCTGGTCGCGGTTCCCGGCGTGGCGTGGTTTGCGGTGCTGCTCGAGCTGTCCCGACCCTGCGATAGCACCCGGGCGCGCACCCGCGAGCTGCTGCTCGTCGGCGCCGCCGCGGCGTTGACGCTGCTAGGTGCGGCGATGGCCGGCAGCGTCGAACCTCCGCTGCGGGCGGGGCATTGGGTGATGTGCGCGGTGATTTCGGTGTCGACGCTGGGCGCGATGGTCAAGGCCCTACTCCGGCCCGCGCAGCCGGTCAGCGTCGTCGGGGTCGCGGTGGTCGCCACCCTGTTCTTCGCGCTCGCCAACGCCATCCTGGTCATCCCGCTGGGCCTGGTGCCCAGCGGGCTGGCGCTGGCCTCGACCGGGTTCGACGTGCTGCTGCTGGGGGTGGCGGTGGCGTTGTGGGACGCCTTCGACGAGGGCCAGGCGCTGCGCGCGGACATGCTGCGCTCCTGTGTGGGTACCAGCGTGGTCGCGGTGGCCTTCGGCGGTCAGGCGCTGGTCGCGTTGGCGCTCACCGGCAGCGCGCAATCCGTGCTGACGGTCCTGCTGTTCACCAGCCTGGCCGCCGCGGTCGCGGTGCAGGTGTTCGCCGACCCGCTGGCCGGGCTGCTGGACCGGGTGGCGTTTTGGCAGTCCCCGGCGCTGCGCGCCGACCGGGCCGCGCTGCGCAGCACCGAGGCGGCGCTGCCGCTGCGCGCCGCCGGCCCGCTCGACGACATCGACGACGACACGTTCACCCGCCTGACCCGCCGGGCGCTCGGCCACTACGGGGACCTGTCCAAACTGGTCGCCAGCCCGCTGACCGCGCTGCCGGTGATCGACGAGCGGCTGGCCGCGCGCGGGGCACCGGACCAGCCGCTGGAGCGGGCCAACGAGCTCAAAGCGTTGCTGGCCGACCACATCGCCCGACTCAAACCGCGCGACGGCGGCGAGTTCGGCACCACCGAGCAGTGGCGCTACTACAACTCGCTGTACTTCCCGTACGTGGTCGGGGTGCGCGCCTACGCGCAGAACGCCACCGCCGCCGGATTGGATCCCACGGCCCGGCAGGCCTGGCAGTGGTTTGTCACCGAGGTGCCACAGCGGTCACTCCACAACTGGCAGAACGCCGCGGCCCGGCTGATCGCCACCGACCTGCGCGGCCGGGTGCCCGCCTGCTGACCCGCTGACCTGGGCTTGGCAGTTGTTGGCAGTGCGCGGCGTCGATCTGGCAGCGGGGTGTGCGCAGTCTCGGAGGTGTTGACCTACCGCAACACCGAGGAGATTCCGATGACCGCCATCGCTACTCGACCACTCGCCGACTCCACCGATTCGCTGCTGCGCTTCGCTATGCGGGCCGACGCCACCCTCACCGGGTTGTGCGGCCTGCTCGCCGCGGCCGCCGCCGACCCGTTGTCGTCGCTGACCGGCCTGACCCCCGCCCAGGAGTACGGCCTGGGCGCGTTCTTCGTCCTCTACGGCCTGGCGGTGTACACCCTGGCCGCCCTGCCCAACCTGCGCCGCGCCGGCGTCGGCGTGGTGATCGCCAACCTGGTCTACACGCTGGCGGCGATCCTCGTCGTCGTCGACGGCGCCGTGCCGCTCCCCGCCGTCGGTGGGGTCGCCCCCCGGGGCACCGGGGTGTACACGGGGTTCTCCGCGCTGCTGAAGTCCCTCGGGGGGCGCCGTCGGGAGTGCCCCCCGCCCCGCCGGTGCGGGGCGCCGCCGTCAGAGGTTTGCGGCGCGCGGCCCCGCGCCGGCCTTCCCGCAGCGATCACCGAGCCCGACGATTGGAGCAACCTGCCATGCCCGAGATCGACCTGTCCGCCGGAAGGATCCGCTACCACGACAGCGGTGATGGCCCACCGATCCTGTTCGTGCACGGACTGCTGGTCAACGCGTCGCTGTGGCGCAAGGTCATCCCGGCCCTCGACGGCCGGTTCCGGTGCCTGGCACCGGATTGGCCGCTGGGCGCCCACCCGCATTCGATGCGCGCCGGCGCCGACCTGAGCCCGCACGGGGTCGCGCGACTCATCGCCGAATTCCTCGACGCACTCGAACTCGACGAGGTGACGGTGGTCGCCAACGACACCGGCGGCGCGGTGACCCAACTGATGTTGGCCCAGGGCTCCCCGCGCGTCGCTCGGGTCGTGTTGACGCCGTGCGATTCGTTCGACAACTTCTTGCCGCCTTCGCTGCGGATGCTGCAACACGTGCCGCGGGTGCCGGGCCTGATGACGCTCAGCGCCCAGTTGCTGCGGCTGCGCGCGCTGCAACGGCTGTCCTTTGCGACGCTGGCCAAACGGCCGATTCCGCGGGAGGTTGCCGCCGGCTGGCTGCGGCCGGTCATCGCCGACCGCGGTGTCCGACGCGACCTCGGCACCTTCCTGCGCGGCATCGACTACCACGACACCCTGGCCGCCGCGGAGGTGTTGCGCGGCTTCGGTAAACCGGTGCTGCTGCTGTGGCCGCGGAAGGCGCCGTTCTTCCCCTTCGCGCACGCCCAACGCTGGGCCGAGCTGCTGCCCGACGCGCACCTGGTGGAGGTGCCGGACGCCTACACCTTCGTGTCCGAAGACCAACCGGAGTTCACCGCCGAGGCCATCGCCGCGTTCGTCACGGCCGCCCCGCGCCCGGCACGGTAAGGCGGCCGGGTGCGCCGAGTGTGGGGTTGGGTCCCGCCCGCGAGCCCGCAGCGTGGATTAACCCCACGTTCGGCGCACCGGCCTTACAGCTTGCGCAGCCGCAGCCGGTTGATGGAATGGTCGGCGTCCTTGCGCAACACCAGGGTGGCCCGCGGCCGGGTGGGCAGGATGTTCTCGACCAGGTTGGGGCGGTTGATCGAGCGCCAGATGTCCCGGGCGGCGACCACGGCCTGCTGATCGTTCAGCGCGGCGTAGTGGTGGAAGTGCGACGCCGGGTCGGCGAACGCGGTGGAGCGCATGGTGAGAAACCGGGACACATACCAGTGCTCGATGTCCTCGATCCGGGCGTCCACATACAGCGAGAAGTCGAACAGGTCCGACACCATCAGCGTCGGCCCGGTCTGCAAGACGTTGAGGCCCTCCAGGATCAGGATGTCGGGGTGGCGGACCACCTGCTTGGCGTCCGGGACGATGTCGTAGTGCAGGTGCGAATACACCGGCGCGCAGGCGTAGTCGGACCCCGATTTCACCGACGTCACGAACCGCATCAACGCCCGACGGTTGTAGCTTTCCGGAAACCCCTTACGGTGCATGAGGTTTCGCCGTTCCAGCTCGGTGTTGGGGTAGAGGAACCCGTCGGTGGTCACCAGGTCCACCCGCGGGTGGTGATCCCAGCGGGCCAGCAGCGCCTGCAACAGACGCGCCGTGGTCGACTTGCCGACGGCCACGCTGCCGGCCACCCCGATGATGAACGGCACCGGCCGGTCCGGATTCTTCGGCGGCTCGCCGAGGAACTCCGCGGTGGCGGCGAACAGGCGCTGGCGGGCGGCGACCTGCAGGTGCAGCAACCGGGCCAGCGGCAGGTACACCTCTTCGACTTCGCGGAGGTTGACCTGCTCACCGAGCCCGCGCAGCGCGAGCACCTCTTCCTCGGTCAGCGGCAGCGGCGTCGACATGCGCAGCGCACGCCATTCTTTGCGGTTGAACTCCACATAGGGGCTCGGCTCGTTAGGCCGCGGCATGGCTGCCAGTCTTGCAGCCGCGGCTACCGGGTTGGCGTTTGGGGCGACCGTTACCGATGTGGCTGGCCGTTGTTGGCCATCGCCGGGGTCGACGGCTCCGCCCCCTCGTGTTGCGCGGCGCTGCGGTGCAACAAGGCCCGAACCCGCGAATGCGTCGCGACCGCGTCACCGCGCGCGAGTTCGACGGTGGCCAGCGCCATCACCAGCGCCGCCACCGCCAGGGCGGCCATTGCGGCGTGATCGGTGTTCAGCGTCTCACCGAGCACGACCACCCCCAGCACGGCCGCCACCACCGGCTGAGACACCTCCAGGGTCGGCATCGACGCGGTCAGAGCGCCGGCCCGGAACGCGGACTGTTCCCACGCGAAACCCCCCAGCGCGACCAGCACCCAGACATACAGCTCGGGTGTCCGGAGCGCCGCCACGGGGCCGTGACCGAGCTGGGCGACAACCCCCTTGGTGAGGACGGCGAACACCGCCCACAGCGAACCCGACACGAAGGCGAACAGCGCCGCGGCCAGGGCACCGCCCCGGATCCGGGCAACGACGACGCAGCCAACCAGCAGTGGCCCCAGCACCGCCGCCACCACCGCCCAGGTCTGCAGCGAGGCGCGCGCCTGACCCGCCTGCGGGTTGCCGACGGTGACGATCACGATCACCGCGGCGGTCAGCACGACGGCCCAGACCCACTCCCGACCGGTCACCCTGCGGTGCGCCAACTTCGCGCTGATCGGCAGCGCGAACAACAGCGACAGCACCAGCAATGCCTGCACCAGCAGCACCGACCCTTGCCCCAGCGCGGCCGCCTGCAACGCGATGCTCACCACCAGCATCAGCGCGCCCCACCGCCACCGTCGATTCCGGAACAATGTCGCGAACAGTTCGAGGTTGCTTCTCGCCGTGTCGGTGAGGCGGTGCGTCGCACGCTGCTGGAGGACGTCGCCGAGCGCGACGCACAGCGCGGAACTCAACGCGAGCAGGGCAGCGATCTCTGCTTTGGGCATAAACAACTTTCCATTGACGTCGGGGCCGAAACGGCCAACCACGATGTCTGCACCGTTCCCGCCCGGCTCAGGGGCAAAACGCGGCGGCGGCAAGGGCGCCGTTGCACGAGGCACCGATAGTACGGGGCAGACGGGTTCGACGCAGGACGGCCACCTGGCGTCGCCGTTCAGCCCGCTGGCCCGGCCGATAGCGTGGACGGTCGTGGAGCCCACTCAAGACGCCTCAGCCCTGATCCGGGAGTATCTGCTGCTCGGCCTGCGCTTCGACCGGATCGAGTCCGGCTACGTCGACTCCTTCACCGGGGATCCGGCGCTACGGCAGCAGGTGGACAACGAACCCGCGCCGGACCCGGCCGAGCTGGCCCGGCAGGCCGACCGGCTGCGCGCGGCGCTGCCGGGCGGGCTCGACGCCGCCCGCGCCGACTACCTGCGCGTTCACCTGCGGGCGTTGGCCTGCGCCGGACGCAAATTCGCCGGCCAGCAGATCGGTTTCGTCGAGGAGGTGCGCGACTACTTCGACGTCGACATCGCCAAGGGCGACCCGGACCGCTACCGGCAGGCCCACACCCGGCTCGACGCGGCGCTGGGCGGCACCGGTCCGCTGGCCGACCGGATGGCCGCCCACCGCCGCGCCGACGAGATCCCGCCGGCGCGGCTGGAGGCCTGCATCCACGCGTTCTCGTCCGCGTTACGTGACCGGGTGCGCGCCGACTACCCGCTGCCCGACACCGAGACCATCACCTACGAGGTGGTCACCGACAAACCCTGGTCGGGGTTCAACTACTACCTGGGCGACTACCGCTCCACGGTCGCGGTCAACGCCGACCTCAAGCAGCTGATGTCCAACCTGCCGCGGCTGGTGGCCCACGAGTCCTATCCCGGCCATCACACCGAGCACTGCCGTAAGGAGGCCGGGCTGGTGCACCGCCACGGCCACGACGAACAGACCATCTTCCTGGTCAACACCCCGCAGTGTCTGATGGCCGAGGGCCTGGCCGACCTGGCGTTGTACGCCGCGATCGGGCCGGGCTGGGGTGGCTGGGCGGCCGAGATCTACGCCGACCTGGGCTTGCGTTTCGACGGCGAGAAGGCCGAGGCGGTCGCGGAGGCGTCGGCGGCGCTGGCCGACGTGCGCCAGGACGCGGCGCTGATGCTGCACGACGAGCACCGCGATCCCGACGAGGTGGCGGCGTTCCTGCAGCGCTGGCTGCTGGTCGACGACACCCGCGCCCGCCAGATGTTGCGGTTTTTGTCCTCGCCGCTGTGGCGGGCCTACACCAGCACCTACGTCGAGGGATACCGGCTGCTGCGCGGCTGGCTGGACGGCCGCCCGGCCGGGATGGCGTTGACCGAGCGGTTCGGCCGGTTGTTGGACGAGCCGCTGATCCCCTCGGCGCTGCGCTGAACCCACCTACCGCGAGCGTGCGTGTCCCCGGCCGCCACGCCGGGCAAATTCCCGGGTTTGCGCACGCTCGCGGCCCCCGCCGATACACTCCGACGCGGGACGGGGCCGAGGGGGGTATGCCATGTCCGCCAAGTCCTATGCGGCGGCCGTCGCCGCCGTGAGCGCACTCCTTGCTCCGTCGCCAATCGCCGCCGCGCAACCGCCCGGGTTTCCCGACCTAAACGCGTTCACCCCGGTGGATCCCGGGCCCTACATCGGGGGCGGGCTGGGGGCGCCGTCGATCAACTTTCACTTCGCGACGCCCGACGGCGTGTTGTGCCGCTGGCAAGGGCAGGTCCCCAGTGACCCAAACGCTTACGTCGACGTTCGGTGCAGCGGCAACATTCCCGGTATCCCCGACGACAACGACCCGGGGTGCGCGCACCTGGGCGCGACCGGGATCCATGGGCCGTACGTTTTCACCCGGGGCATCGGGGACTGCCCGCCATTCCCCGGTTGGATTGCCGTGTTGGAAGTCGGGCAGTCGGTCTCCGACAACAACATCAGCTGTGTGGTCGGGGCAGGCAACCTGACCGCGTGCATCGACCCCGTCCACAATCGGGGTTTCGTGCTGCAACCGTCCGGCAGCTGGGTGTTTTGACCTAGGCTCGACCGGTATGGCCGCCGACTACACCGACACCGCCAGCGCCGCCTACCGCGCGGCCCTGCAGGTCGTCGAATCCGTCGAACCCCGCATCGCCGCCGCCACCCGCAAAGAGCTTGCCGACCAACGTGATTCGCTCAAACTGATCGCCAGCGAGAACTATGCCTCGCCGGCGGTGCTGCTGGCCATGGGCAGCTGGTTGTCGGACAAGTACGCCGAGGGCACCATCGGGCACCGGTTCTACGCCGGCTGTCAAAACGTCGACACCGTGGAGAGCGTGGCCGCCGAGCACGCCCGCGAACTGTTCGGCGCGCCCTACGCCTACGTGCAGCCGCACTCCGGCATCGACGCCAATCTGGTGGCGTACTGGGCCATCCTGGCCACCCGGGTGGAGGCGCCCGGGCTGGCCGCGGCCGGCGCCAAGCACGTCAACGAGCTGTCCGAAGCGGACTGGGAGGCGCTGCGGCACACGCTCGGCAACCAGCGGCTGCTGGGCATGTCGCTGGATGCCGGCGGACACCTCACGCACGGCTTCCGGCCCAACATCTCCGGGAAAATGTTCCACCAGCGCAGCTACGGCACCGACCCGGAAACCGAGTTGCTGGACTACGATGCGCTCGCGGCCGCCGCCCGCGAATTCCGGCCGCTGATCCTGGTTGCCGGCTACTCCGCCTACCCGCGGCGGATCAACTTCGCCACGATGCGCGAGATCGCCGACGAGGTGGGCGCCACGCTGATGGTGGACATGGCGCACTTCGCCGGGCTGGTGGCCGGCAAGGTGTTCACCGGCGACGAGGATCCGGTGCCGCACGCCCACGTCACCACCACCACGACGCACAAGTCGCTGCGCGGGCCGCGCGGCGGGCTGATCCTGGCCGTCCCGGAGTACGCCGACGCCGTCGACCGAGGCTGCCCGATGGTGCTGGGCGGCCCGCTGGCGCACGTGATGGCCGCCAAGGCGGTCGCGTTGGCCGAAGCCCGCCAACCGGCCTTCGGTACCTACGCCCAACACGTGGCCGACAACGCCAAGGCGCTGGCCGACGGCCTGCTACGGCGCGGTGCGCGGCTGGTCACCGGCGGCACCGACAACCACCTGGTGCTGCTGGACGTGACCGCGTTCGGGGTCACCGGGCGGCAGGCCGAATCGGCGCTGCTGGACGCCGGCGTCGTCACCAACCGCAACGCGATTCCCGCCGACCCCAACGGCGCCTGGTACACCAGCGGCATCCGGGTCGGCACCCCGGCGCTGACCAGCCGCGGTTTGGGCACCGCCGAGTTCGACCGGGTTGCCGAGCTGGTGGTCGACGTGCTGAAGAACACGTCGCCGACGGGTTCATCGAAGGCCAAGTACACGCTGGCCGACGGCACCGCCGAGCGGGTGCACGCCGCCGCCGCGGAACTGCTGGCCGCCAATCCGTTGTATCCGGGGCTGACGTTGTAGCCGCGCCGCTACACTCCGGCGTGGGACGGGGTGGAGGGGGTGTCGTATGACTGCCAAGTTCGTCGCGGCCGTCGCCGTCGTTCTCGGCGCGCTCGTCACCGCGCCGCCGGCCACCGCGGCACCAGCCGGATTCCCCGACGTCGACGCCTTCACGTCGGTGGATCCGCAGGGCCACTTCGGATACCTCCAGGGAGGCGTCACCGGCGGCAACGGCCCGATGGAAACCGTGCTTCGCTTCGCCACCTCCGACGGCGTGCTGTGCATGTGGAATTACTTCCCGAAGGCCATGGAAAACGACACCTTCGCGTGGTCGGGCATCACCTGCTCGGGCAATATTCCCGGCATCCCCGATTCGGTCCCCGACAACGGCGGTGCGGGATGCGCCCGCGTCTACCCGCTGCCGGTTTCATCCCAGTTTGTTTTCGACCGGCATTGGGGGCAGTGCCCACCCTTTCCATCCCCCCTCGTCCCCGCGCTGGACGCCGGGCAGAAGCTCGAATCCGGTAACGCGACCTGTGTGGTCGGGGCGAACCAGTTGATCGCGTGCATCGATCCCGCTCGCAATCAGGGATTCGTCCTGCAGCCCTCCGGCAGCTGGGTGTTCTAACGTGCCCCCCGCTTCGTCGGTTGCGCATGCCAGACTGGAACCCGTGACTGCAGCACCCGAAACCACCACGTCCGTGATGTCTGCCCCGCTGGCCGAGGTCGACCCCGATATCGCCGACCTGCTGGGCAAGGAACTCGGCCGCCAGCGCGACACCCTGGAGATGATCGCCTCGGAGAACTTCGTGCCGCGGTCGGTGCTGCAGGCGCAGGGCAGCGTGCTGACCAATAAGTACGCCGAGGGTCTGCCGGGCCGGCGCTACTACGGCGGCTGCGAGCACGTCGACGTGGTGGAAAACATTGCCCGGGACCGGGCCAAGGCGCTGTTCGGTGCCGAGTTCGCCAACGTCCAGCCGCATTCGGGCGCGCAGGCCAACGCCGCGGTGCTGGCCGCGCTGATGGCGCCCGGGGAGCGGCTGCTGGGCCTGGACCTGGCCAACGGCGGTCACCTGACCCACGGCATGCGGCTGAACTTCTCCGGCAAGCTGTACGAGAACGCCTTCTACGGGGTGGACCCGAGCACGCATCTGATCGACATGGACGCGGTGCGGGCCCAGGCCCTGGAGTTTCGACCCAAGGTGATCATCGCCGGCTGGTCGGCCTACCCGAGGACCCTCGACTTTGCGGCGTTCCGCTCCATCGCCGACGAGGTCGACGCGGCGCTGTGGGTGGATATGGCCCACTTCGCCGGCCTGGTCGCCGCCGGCCTGCACCCGTCCCCGGTGCCGCACGCGCAGCTGGTGTCCACCACCGTGCACAAGACGCTGGGCGGGGCGCGGTCCGGCCTGATCCTCGGCAAGCAGGACTACGCCAAGAAGGTCAACTCCGCGGTGTTCCCCGGCCAACAGGGCGGGCCGCTGATGCACGTCATCGCCGCCAAGGCCGTCGCCCTCAAGATCGCGGGGACACCGGAGTTCGCCGAGCGCCAGCAGCGCACCCTGACCGGCGCCCGGATCATCGCCGACCGGCTGCTGGCCGCCGACGTGGCCAAGGCCGGCGTGTCGGTGGTCAGCCGCGGCACCGACGTGCACCTGGTGCTGGTGGACCTGCGGGACTCCCCGCTGGACGGGCAGATGGCCGAAGACCTGCTGCACGAGGTCGGCATCACGGTCAACCGCAACGCCGTCCCCAACGACCCGCGTCCACCGATGGTCACCTCGGGGCTGCGGGTGGGCACCCCGGCCCTGGCCACCCGCGGTTTCGGCGACACCGAGTTCACCGAGGTCGCCGACATCATCGCCACCGCGCTGGCCCAAGGCTCCGGGGCCGACGTGGCCGCGCTGCGGGCTCGGGTCACCCGGCTGGCGCAGGAGTTCCCGCTGTACGACGGTTTGGAGGACTGGCCGCTGGTCGGCCGCTAACCCCAGCCGCCGCACCGGACTCGTCGCGCGCGGCCACCGCGGCGTGATCCCCGACACGGCCGTCGTGGCCGTAGCCAATTTCAGAACACATGTGAACTCGGGTTACAGTTACCCCATGGCACAGAAACCTGTCGCTAATGCGTTGATTCTCGAACTCGAACCGGTCGTCGCCTCGAACATGGTTCGCCACCTCGACTCCCAGGACCCCTGGTTCGCGCATGACTACGTGCCGTTCGACCAGGGTGAGAACTTCGCCTTCCTGGGCGGACGCGACTGGGACCCGACGCAGGCCAAGCTGCCCCGGCTGATCACCGACGCGCTGGAAATCCTGCTCATCACCAAGGACAACCTGGGCGGCTACCACCGCGAGCTCGTCGAGCATTTCATCCTCGAGGACCAGTGGGGTCGCTGGCTGGGCCGATGGACCGCCGAAGAGCACCTGCACGCCATCGCGCTGCGCGAATACCTGGTGGTAACCCGGGAGATCGACCCCGCCGCCAACGAGCAGGTCCGTGTCGAGCACGTGATGAAGGGCTACCGCGCCGACCACTACAGCCAGGTGGAAACCCTGGTGTTCATGGCGTTCTTCGAACGCGCCCACGCCGTGTTCTGCCGGAATCTGGCCGAGCGGATCGACGAGCCGGTGCTCAAGGGTCTGGTGAACCGGATCGCCGGCGACGAGGAGCGCCACGAGGAGTTCTTCGCCAACCTGGTCACCCACTGCTTGGGCTACACCCGCGACGAGACGATCGCCGCGATCGCCGCCCGCGCCGCCGAGCTCGACGTCATCGGCGCCGACATCACGCCCTACCGGGACAAGGTCGCGGCGCTGGCCGAAAACGGCATCTTCGGGCCCGACCAGCTGCGGCGGGTCATCGCCGAGCGGATCACCGCCTGGGGATTGGCCGACCAGCCCGAGCTGCAGCAGTTCGTCACCGCCTGACCCCCGCACCCCGTTTCTGCTGGCGCCCTGCGCCACGGCGCGCCTGCACGGCGGGCACACGGCGACCGGAGTAGCGTCGCAGGCGATGGCTAGCGACATGCTCTGCTATCCGGGCGGCACCTCCCGTTGCGACGACGGCAGGACCGGCCCCGGTCCTTTTGCCGCTGCCCCCGCCGACCGGCTCGTGCGGGGCCGCACGAGCGTCATTCGCTCGAGGAGCGCTCCGTGACCGATATCCGGACGTACGTGTTGGACACCTCCGTGCTGCTGTCCGATCCGTGGGCGTGCACGCGGTTCGCCGAACACGAAGTCGTCATCCCGCTGGTGGTGATCAGCGAGCTGGAAGCCAAACGTCACCACCACGAACTGGGCTGGTTCGCCCGTCAGGCGCTGCGCTTACTCGACGACCTTCGGCTCGAACACGGCCGGTTGGATCAACCGATTCCCGTTGGGACACAAGGCGGTCGGTTGCATGTCGAGCTCAACCACAGCGATCCGGCGGTGTTGCCGGCCGGGTTTCGCACCGACAGCAACGACTCCCGGATCCTGACCTGCGCGGCCAACCTGGCCGCCGAGGGCAGGCAGGTCACGTTGGTGAGCAAGGACATCCCGCTGCGGGTCAAGGCGGCCGCGGTGGGGTTGGCCGCCGACGAATACCACGCCCAGGACGTCATCACCTCCGGGTGGACCGGGATGGACGAGATCGAAACCGCCGCCGAAGACATCGACGCGCTGTTCGCGGAGGGCGAGATCGATCTGGCCGCGGCGCGAAACCTGCCCTGCCACACCGGGATCCGGTTGCTCGGCGGCAGCTCGCATGCGCTGGGCCGGGTCAACGCCGCCAAACGCGTGCAACTGGTGCGCGGGGATCGGGAGGCGTTCGGGCTGCGCGGCCGCTCCGCCGAGCAGCGGGTGGCCCTGGATCTGCTGCTCGACGAATCGGTGGGCATCGTGTCGCTGGGCGGCAAGGCCGGCACCGGTAAATCCGCGCTGGCGTTGTGCGCCGGGTTGGAGGCGGTGCTGGAACGACGCACCCACCGCAAGGTGGTGGTGTTCCGCCCGCTGTATGCCGTCGGCGGTCAGGATCTGGGCTACCTGCCGGGCAGCGAGAGCGACAAGATGGGCCCCTGGGCCCAGGCGGTGTTCGACACCCTGGAGGGCCTGGCCAGCCCGGCGGTGCTCGAGGAGGTGCTGTCCCGCGGCATGCTCGAGGTGCTGCCGCTGACCCACATCCGGGGCCGCTCCCTGCACGACTCGTTCGTCATCGTCGACGAGGCCCAGTCGCTGGAACGCAACGTGCTGCTGACCGTGTTGTCCCGGCTGGGCACCGGCTCGCGGGTGGTGCTCACCCACGACGTCGCGCAACGCGACAACCTGCGCGTCGGCCGCCACGACGGGGTCGCCGCCGTCATCGAGAAACTCAAGGGCCATCCGCTGTTCGCCCACGTCACGTTGCTGCGCAGCGAACGGTCGCCGATCGCCGCGCTGGTCACCGAGATGCTGGAGGAGATCAACCCCGCCACGCTGCCCTGATTTCGGGGTGAATCCGAGTTGACTCTGCGCTGACCAGACACCCCACTCGCACTTCTGCCCGGTGGTCGCAGAGTCAGTGCCGGTCGGTGGTCGGCCGGTAGGCTGCCGGGGTGGCCAAAAGACCCGACAACCAGTCCTGGCGGTACTGGCGGATGGTGGCCGGGATCGCCGCCGCGGCGGCCGTGCTGGTGATCGGCGGGCTGACCGGGCATGTGCGACGCGCCGACGCCGACACGGTGGACTGCGCGCGGGTCAAGTGCGTGGCCCTGACCTTCGACGACGGACCCGGGCCCTACACCGACCGGTTGCTGCGGATCCTCGCCGACAACGACGCGAAGGCCACGTTTTTCCTGATCGGCAACAAGGTGGCGGCTAACCCGGCCGGCGCCAAGCGGATCGCCGACGCCGGCATGGAGCTGGGCACCCACACCTTCGAACACCCCAATATGACGGCGATCCCGGCCAAGGACGTCCCCGCCCAGTTGGCCAAGGGCAAAGACGCGATCGTCGCCGCGACCGGGCAGACCCCGACCCTGTGGCGGCCCGCCGGGGGGCTTACCAACGACGCCGTCAACCAACAGGCCGCCAAGGTCGGGCTGGCCGCCATTCTGTGGGACGTCATCCCGTTCGACTGGATGAACGACGCCAACACCGCGGCCACCCGCGCGGTGCTGATGGCACAGATCAAGCCGGGCTCGGTGGTCCTGTTTCACGACACCTACTCGTCCACCGTCGATCTGGTGTACCAGTTCATCCCGGTGCTCAAGGCCAACGGCTATCACCTGGTGACGGTCAGCCAGCTGCTGGGGCCGCGGGCGCCGGGCAGCGTGTACGGCGGCCGGGAAAACGGTCCACCGGTCAACGACCTGCACGACATCCCGGCCGCGGAGATCCCGTCGCTGCCGGCCACCCCGTCGCCGCCGCCGATGCCCAACTTCCCGATCACCGACATCCCCGGCGCCAACTCCGGCGGACCCAATAACGGCGCGTAGCTTCCCGCCGAGCAGACGTAAAAGCACCCAAAACCGCGGGTTTTCGGGTGCCTTTACGTCTGCTCGCGCTGCACTATTGACACGTTGACACAGATACGTAGTCTTTGTGTCATGACTGCAGTCGCGAAGCACCCTCCGATCGATGCCGAGACAGACGCCAGCGGCCAGGTGCGGCCCTGGGTGATGACCCAGTTCCGCAAACATTCGGGCAGCGTGCTCACCGGGGCGTTCGGGGCCGCGGCCTACGACGAGGTGGCGCTGGTTCCGGTCGCCGCCGCGGTGGACAAGACCGGGCGCTTCGAACGTAACTTCGCCGACCGCGGGATCCGCAGCGGATTCTCTGCGCTGCTGGCCATCTGGGGCGACGCCGAGGACCGGGCCGCCGAGGGGCGGCGGCTCAAGCTGCTGCACCGCGACGTGCGGGGCCGCGGCACCGGCGAGTTCGCCGACGTTCGCTACAGCGCGCTGAGCCCCCAGCTGTGGAACTGGATCGCGGTGAGCGGCATCTTCGTCACCCTGCACTCGTTTACCCCCGCGACCGGCATCACGTTGTCGCCGGCCGAGCGCGAGGCCGCCTACCGGCAACTTCTGGACGCGTTCCGCGCGCTGGAGCTGCCCGGCAAGGGCGCCAAGCTGCCGGCCAGCTACGCCGAGGCGACCCGCTACTACGACCGGGTGGTCGAGACCGAGCTGGCCGCCAACCCGTTCCTGGACCGGGTGACGGCCCAGCTGACCCGCCTGCCGCTGCCGACGCTGCTGCTGCCCGAACCGGTGCGGCGGGCGATGACGCCGGTGTGGCTGGCGGCCCGGCCGGTCGCCGGCCGGGTGGTGAAGGTGTGCTCGTTCGGGATCATGCACCCCGGGGTGCGGGAACTGACCGGCTTCCGCTGGCAGCCCCGGCACGACGTCGAGTTCGGCGTCTACTCCCGGCTGTTGCAGCTGGCGTGGCGGGTGCTGCCGGATCGGGTGATGCTGGTCCCGCTGGCCTACAACCGTCTGCAATACGAGAAACTCGTCCGGCTGCACCGCTCGGTGGCGTTGGATTCCTTCGCGCCGCCGGGCTGCCCGGCCGGCTGACACACTGGTTGCCATGCCCCGCCGCCGCAGCACCGCCAGCCCCACCGAGCAGGAGGACGCGATCCTCAAAGCTGCCGCCGAGGAGGTGGCGCTCGTCGGTGTGGGGCGCGCCAGTCTGGACGTCGTCGCTCGACAGGCCGGGGTCAGTCGCAGCACGCTGTATCGGCGGTTCCCGAGCCGCGACGCGCTGCTCACCGAACTGGGGCGTCGCACGTTCGACTTCGCGATGGCGCGGCTGCGCCTGGTCGGCATCGAATCCGGGCCCAAAGACGCTGCGGTGGCGGCGTTTTGCGAAGGGCTGCGGCTGCTGACCACCGAACCGGTGATGCGGAAGTTTCTGCAACTCGACGCCGACCTGACGTCGTTGACCGGGATGTATCAAGAGGCCGAGGAGTTTTTGGACAACGCGTCGACGGCGATGGCCAAGGCGCTGCGCGCCGCCGGGGCCACCATGCCCGACGCGGACCTGCGGGCCGTCGCCGAATTGCACATTCGGGTGGCGTGTTCGATCGCGCAGGTGCCGACCTCGGTGCTCGACGTCGGCGACGACGTGGCGGTGCGCAGCTACGCGCGCCAACACCTGGCCCCGCTGGTCTGGTGACCGGCGCCGGGTTATTTCGTCACTTTCAGCGCGGAGATGATGCCTTCGACCGTGGCGCGGGCGCTGGCGTCCCCGATCGGTGTCGCGCCCAGGAAGAAGGTGACCGGTGTGGTCTTGACCGCGATGACGATGACCGAGTCGCCGGGCACGTTGCGGGAGGTGTCGCCGATGGTGATGTCGGCGTCCACCCGCGCGGCGTCGGTGCCATCGACCTTGATCGACGACGTCTTGGTGGGTCCCAGGCTGGGTGACACCTGCGCGTAGCCGGGGCCGTTGGCCACGCACGTCATCAGCTTCGACGCCTGCGCCTGGAGGTCCATGCTGGTCACGAAGTTGGACTCGGCGACCTCGGCCTGCATGATCCAGTGACTGGCGCCGAACACCGCTTGGGCCACCCCCACCGCGTCGATCGCATTCGGCAGCGAATCGTCACCGAACGGGGTCCAGCCAGGCGCCGCGCTGGCGGGAAAGGACAACCCGCCGGCGCTGACGCTGTCTCCGCTGGCCGGCACCCCAGCCGACACGTTGGGGGTGCAGTCGGTCGCGGTCTGCGCGGAGGTGTCCGGTGCGCTCGTCGACGGACCCGCCGCCGAGGACGGGGTGCTCTGGGCGGACTTGTGGCCCCTGCCGCCGACGAGCACCAGGGTCACCACCAACGCCGCGGTCAGCAGTACCGCGACGACGGTGGCGATCACCCACGCCTTCTTCGAGCCGGGCGGCCGCGGTGGCGGCCCCGGCGGATACGGGCCGGCCGGCCACCCGCCCTGGGC
>NZ_MLQM01000051.1:0-28409 GCF_001854525.1 Mycobacterium talmoniae | reverse complement strand
CGCCAAAAAACACGCCGCGGCAGCCCTTGCCAAACAACACCAAATCGCCTAGCGTTCAACATGACTCGTTGATCACAACGCGTGAACCACGCCCGATCCGAAGTCCACCACTCCACGGGACGCTATCGACAAATCGTCGGGGGTAGCACCACCCGCGCTGCGGGGGATCCCACGCGCGGCGCAAAACCGAGAGGTGGTTCCACGCGTGGGCGGCTAGGCCTCACCTGCGCAAACATCGCGGCGCGCCGTCGGGCGAACTCCCGCATTGGAGAGCATGTATGCGATAGCAGCAAACGACCCCAACGGCGGCATCGAGCCGCCAGCACCGGGGGGACCGCCCCGCGGGCCACGGCATTTAGCCGGCCGAGACGCCAGCCTGGCTACCGACACATCGGCAAAGCCGCACGCAATCGTCCGCCATTGCTGGGACCATAGGTGGACTTATGGAATTTCCGTATTTCAGTTGTCGTTAAGGCTACTATCAGGTAGCGTCCGGCTCGTCGGCGTGAAACCCGTCACAACGACACCTGATAAGGAGAGCAATGCAGCTAGCCCTTCGGCCCTGGGTCACCGCTGGCGTCGTGCTTACCGGCGCCAGCATGATCGCCGTCACTCCCCTCGCGACGTCGCTACCCGAGATCCACGCTCCCGCGATCCAGCTCACCGGCGCGGTCGACGACGCGTTGAGCCTGGCCGCCCTCGACCCGATCACGCCGTGGGTCAACGTGTTCGGGGAGGCGTTCCAAAACGTGTCGACGATCGCCACCGACTGGCTCGCCGACCCGTTCCCGCTACTGACGCAGGTGCTCACCAACCAGCTCGGCTACGGCGAAACCCTCGTCACGGCAGGCACCGGCGCTCTCTCCGGCCTGTTCACCTACCTCACCGGCGATGACTACAACAGCTTTCAGTATCTCCTCGGGGAGGCGTTCGACGCCCTGCTGCAAGGCAACATCACCGGGTCGTTCGCGAACCTGTGGAGTTCCGCGCTCAGTGGGCTGCTGGCCGCCGCGTTTCCGCTCCTGGGGTCTGGTGCGCTGGACATTCCCGCCACGATGGCGCAGAACTTCGCCAACATCGTTAGCACGCTGACGAATTTGAACACCGCGCTCCCGCTGTTCTTGGGTCTCCTGCAGCCGATCTATGGGTCGTGGACCGCGTTGGGCGACAGCCTGCAAGGAACCCTTGACGCGATACAGGCCGGGGATCCGCTGACGGCGTTCGGGGACCTCATCAATCTGCCCGCCACCGTCACCGGCGCGTTCCTCAACGGGTATGACGCCATCAGTGCGCCGGGGCTGCTCAGCCCGCTTGACGACTTCTTCAGCGGGCCGATCGCCGCCCTGTTGCACCTGCCCGCGCAACTGGCGGAGGCCATCGCGCCGGCGGCCGGCGCCACGGATCTGCTGGCCGAGCTCGGCAGCATCTTGAACATCGGCAACCTGGCCGATCTGTTCAATATCAGCGACCTGTTCAGCGGGTTCGACCTCGGTGCGATCACCGATGTCTTCACCCAGCTGCCCACCGAGTTCGCGGCCATCTTCGGCGACCCGTCGATGTGGTTCTCGTTCCTCTAAATCCCCTCGAGGCCTGCCCCTGCGGCAGGTGAGCACCACGGCAATCGGCCCTCCCCACCGATGGGGAGGGCCGATTGTTCGTCTTCGGGCTCGCGGCGCGGGCCGACAGACCCCAACCACTCACGCCACTTGAGTCACTCTACATAACTTTAATAACTCCTAACACATAACAACAGAATCAAAAACCACATCAGTCACATCTATAACTTACATATCACAAGTCGATTTCAACAACTTATACAACTTCAGTTACATAAAGTTGTAAATTGCACCATTCATCCCGTTAAGCTCGGAAGCCTCGCGCGTTAACACCTATCACGGAGGTTGTTATATGCAACGCAAGGTGAGGTTTCGGCGTGTCGTCCGGCCAAAGCGCCGTCGCAGGTCATTGGCCCGATCCGGGCTTCTTGCCGGCGGGGTTGCGGCGCTCCTGGGCCCCTCGGCCGCGGTTGCCCACGCGGATTCGGTGAATTGGGACGCGGTCGCGCAGTGCGAATCCGGCGGGAATTGGTCCGCCGACACCGGTAACGGCTTCTACGGTGGTTTGCAGTTCCGGGAGTCGACCTGGCGCGAATTCGGCGGGGTGGGCTCACCGGCCGACGCCCCCCGCGACGAGCAGATCGCGGTCGCCAACCGCGTCCTGGCGGTGCAGGGACCGGAGGCGTGGCCCCGGTGCGGCCCCGGCATGATCCCCGATATTCCGGTGTGGCGGCCGTTCCGCACCGTCGTCAAAACGATCTGGGGGTGGGTGCCGCACTAGGCCCCGCGACGCTACCCCGTCGGTTGCAGCTCAAACAGCGGGATCACCCGCGTCGTCTTGGCCTGATAGTCGGCGAAACCCGGTGCCGCCGCCACGATCTGGGGGAAGACCGCATCCCGTTCGGCGGGCGGTAACTCGCGGGCGGTGACCTCGAAAGACTCGGTGCCGATTTCGACGTGTGCCCGCGGATGGGCCCGCAGATTGTGCACCCACGCCGGATGGATATCGGCCCCGGCGTACGAGCCGATGATGATCAGCTTGCCGTCGATGCGTAGATACGCCAGCGGCGCCACCCGCGGCTGACCGGACTTCGCGCCCGTCGTCGTCAACAACAACAGGTCGGCACCCGCGAACTGGCCACCCACCTTGCCGCCGTTACCGCGGAACTCCTCGACGATGCTCGTGTTGAACGCCTTGATCGTGTCGGCGTCCGGAATCTGCTGTGCCATGACGGGCACAACCCGCAGCGGTGCCGTCGCTATTCCGGCGCAACGCCCCCGGTTATCCGGACAGCACGGCCTGGGTCTGGGTCACCTGGCCGACCAGTTTGCCCCGATCGTCGGTGAGGTTGGTCTGCGCGACGATCGTGGTCCGCCCGACGTGCAGCGGGGTGCAGGTCGCGGTGACGACACCGCCGCGCACAGCGCGGAAGAAGTTGGTCTTCGATTCGATCGTGGAGGTGCCGGCACCGGGCGGCAGGTTGGCCACCGCGCACAGCGCGCCAATGGTGTCGGCGAACGCCATCAGCGCTCCCCCGTGCAAAACGCCGCCGGCGGTGCACCGTTCGGCGGCCCAGTCCATGGTGGCGGTCACCCGCTGCGGGGTCACCTCCCCGACCTCGATGCCCAGGGCGGCGGCGAACGGGATGGCGGCGGCCAGGTGGGCCAATTCGTTGGTGTCCATAGGGGCAGCTTGGCCTACCGTGCCCGCAGACGGAAGTACCACCCCGAATGACCCGCCGAGTGTGGGGTTAGGTCACGGGCCAACCGGAAAGGCGTGGACCAACTCCACACTCGGCGGCAATGACCGAAAACTACGGCTGCGGCTTGGCGTCGATGCCGGATTCCTTGCGCTGCTGGGCGGTGATCGGCGCCGGCGCGTCGGTCAGCGGGTCGACCCCGCCGCCGGACTTCGGGAACGCGATCACCTCCCGGATCGAGTCCACCCCGGCCAGCAACGCCACCACCCGATCCCAGCCGAACGCCAGACCACCGTGCGGGGGCGCGCCAAAACTGAACGCGTCCAACAGGAATCCGAACTTGTCCTGAGCCTGCTCGGCGTCCAGACCCATCACCGCGAACACCTGCTGCTGCACGTCGCGGCGGTGGATACGGATTGAGCCCCCGCCGATTTCGTTGCCGTTGCAGACCACGTCGTAGGCGTCGGCGAGCACCGCACCGGGATCGGCGGTCAGCGCCGCCTCGAACTCCGGCTTGGGCGCGGTGAACGCGTGGTGCACCGCCGTCCACGCCCCGCCGCCGACGGTGACCTCCCCGGCCGCGGTGGCCTCGTCGGCCGGCTCGAACAGCGGCGGGTCCACCACCCAGGTGAACGCCCACGCGTCGGGGTCGATCAGGTCCAGCCGCTTGGCGATCTCGACGCGCGCCGCCCCCAGCAGCGCCCGGGAGGCCTTGGCCGGTCCGGCCGAGAAGAAGATGCAGTCCCCCGGCGCGGCGCCGACGTGCCCGGCCAGCCCGGCCCGTTCGGTGTCGGTGAGGTTCTTGGCCACCGGCCCGGACAGGGTCCCGTCCTCGCCGACCAGCACGTAGGCCAACCCCTTGTGCCCGCGCTGCTTGGCCCACTCCTGCCAGCCGTCCAGGGTGCGCCGGGGCTGCGACGCCCCGCCCGGCATCACCACCGCACCCACATACGGCGCCTGGAACACCCGAAAGGTGGTGTCCTTGAAGAACTCCGCGCATTCGACGAGTTCCAGCCCGAACCGCAGGTCGGGTTTGTCGGACCCGAAGCGGCGCATAGCGTCGGCATAGCTCATCCGGGGCAGCGGCCGAGGCAGCTGGTAGCCGATCAGCGCCCACAGCGCGGCCAGGATCTCCTCGGCGATCGCGATGACGTCCTCGGCGTCGACGAAGCTCATCTCCAGGTCGAGCTGGGTGAACTCCGGTTGGCGGTCGGCGCGGAAATCCTCGTCGCGGTAGCACCGCGCGATCTGGTAGTAGCGCTCCATCCCGGCCACCATCAGCAGCTGCTTGAACAGCTGCGGGCTTTGCGGCAGCGCGTAGAACGAGCCGGGCTGCAGCCGGGCCGGCACCAAAAAGTCGCGGGCCCCCTCCGGGGTGGACCGGGTCATGGTCGGTGTCTCGATCTCGACGAAGTCGTGGCCGGCCAGCACCGCCCGGGCGGCCGCATTCACCTTGGAGCGCAACCGGATCGCCGCGCCCGGACCATTCTCGCGGCGCAGGTCCAGGTACCGGTAGCGCAGCCGGGCCTCCTCCCCCGCCGGCTCGTCGAGCTGAAACGGCAGCGCCGCGCTCTCCCCGAGCACGGTCAGCGCGGTGGCGTTGACCTCGATCTCGCCGGTGGGCAGCTCGGGGTTCTCGTTGCCGGCCGGCCGGATCTCGACGACACCGGTCACGGCGACGCAGAACTCGGCGCGCAGCCGATGCGCCTGAGCCAGCACCTCGGGGTCGCGAAACACCACCTGCGATACGCCGGATGCGTCGCGCAGGTCGATGAAGATGACGCCGCCGTGGTCGCGCCGCCGCGCCACCCACCCGGCCAACGTGACCGTCGCCCCGGCGTCGGCGGCCCGCAACGAACCGGCGGTGTGGCTGCGCAGCACAAAGACCCCCTCGGGAACGGTTTGGACAGTCTGCCCAGTGTAGAGGGGCGGGCAGGCGGTAACTTCCGTGCCATGGCCACTGCACCGATCGCAATCGTGGGGCCCGGCGCCGTCGGCGCGACGGTGGCCGCCTATCTGCACGCGGCCGGGCATCGGCTGCTGTTGTGCGGGCACACCCCGCGGGCGCAGATCGAACTGCGCCCCGACGACGCCGACCCGATCATCGTGCCCGGCCCGGTGCACATCGACCCCGGCCAGGTCACCGGCCCGGTCGGGCTGGTCATCCTGGCGGTCAAGACCACCCAGATCGACGCCGCGGCGGGCTGGCTGGCCAAGCTCTGCGACGCCGACACGGTGGTGTGTGTCATGCAAAACGGTGTCGAACAGGTCGAACGGGTGGCCCCGCACTGCCCGACCTCGACGGTGCTGCCGGGCATCATCTGGTTCGGCGCCGAAACCCAGCCCGACGGTTGGGTGCGGTTGCGCGGGACGCCGCGGCTGGCGCTGCCGGTGGGCCCGGCCGCCGAATCGGTGGCGGCGCCGCTGCGCGACGCCGGCTGCACGGTGGACCTGGACCCCGATTTCACCACCGCCGCCTGGCGCAAACTGCTGGTCAACGCGGTGGCGGGGCTGATGGTGTTATCCGGGCGGCGCGCCGGGATGTTTCGCCGCGACGACGTCGCCGCGCTGGCCCGCGCCTACGCCGGCGAGTGTGTGGCGGTGGCGCGCGCCGAGGGCGCCCGGTTGGGCGATGAGGTGATCGAGGACGTGGTGGGCCTGTTTGCGCGGGGCCCCGCCGATATGGGCACCTCGATGCTGGCCGACCGGGAGGCGCATCGCGCCCTGGAGTGGGAGGTGCGCAACGCGGTCATCACCGTCCGCGCCCGCCGGCACGGCCTGCCCACCCCGATCGGCGACGTGCTGGTACCGCTGCTGGCCGCGGACAGCGACGGGCCGGGCTGAATCCGCTGCCCCCGACGCGCTGACCCGGCAGGATGACGTGCCATGGCGTCGTTGTTGTGGGACCAGCACGCGTGCCTGCCGTTGCAGCCCGGGGCCGACGTCTCGCTGCTCACCCGGTACCGCGGCGGGACGCTCGTCTCGGTCAACGTCGGCTACGCACCGCATTCGTGCCGGGACGTACTGGGGCCGCTGGATCACTACCGCACCGCCGTGCACGCGCATCCGGACCTGGACCTGGTCGGCGCGCTGAGCGACGTCGCGACGATCACCGGCGCCGGCCGCGTCGCGGTGGCATTTGATCTCGAGGACTCCGCGCCCATCGAGGGCGACCTGGACAACGTGCACCGCTTCGCCGCGCTCGGGGTGCGCACCATGCTGCCGACCTACAACCACGCCAACGCCGCCGGCTGCGGCTGTCTCGACGCCGACGACACCGGGCTGACCGGGTGGGGGCGCGCGTTGGTCGCCGCCATGAACGCCGCGGGCATGGTGCCCGACGGATCGCATTGCAGCGTTCGCACCGGTCTGGACATGTGCGCGGTGTCGACGCGTCCGGTGGTCTACAGCCATTCCTGTCTGCGCGCGGTCTGGGAGCATCCGCGCAACATCACCGACGATCAGGCGCGCGCTTGTGCGGACACCGGCGGGGTCATCGGGGTCACCAGCGTCGGGATCTTCCTGGGAACCAACACCCCCACCCTGCAGGCCATGGCGCGGCACCTCGAGTACGCCGTCGAGCTGGTCGGTGTCGAGCATGTCGGCGTCAGCACGGACTTCTCGTTCGACGGTGAGGATTTCGTAGCCGAGCTGACCGCCAATCCAGGGCTGTTCGACGAGAGCTACACGCGGTGGGGGCCGATCCGCTGGATGCCGCCGGAAACCTTTGCCCAGCTCGGCCACTACCTGGCCGGTCGCGGCTGGGCCGATGCCGAGGTCGCCGCGGTGCTCGGCGGGAACTTCCAGCGGATTGCCGAACAGAGCTGGCCCGCCGCGGACCGCTAAGGTGTGAGCCAACCGCATCCGGAGGTCCCCATGGCAAAGACATATCCCTGTGAGCGCGTCGAGGTCGGCTTCACCGAGACGGCGCCGTACCGGTTCTCCAACAGCGTGGAGCTGGCGATCACCCCCGAGCAGGTCTTCGAGGTGCTCGCCGACGCCAAGTCGTGGCCGCACTGGGCCACGGTGATCACCAAGGTGATCTGGACCAGTCCCGAACCCCGCGGTGCCGGCACCACCCGGACCGTGCACATGCGCGGCCGCATCATCGGCGACGAAGAGTTCCTCATCTGGGAGCCGTTTAGCCGCATGGCTTTTCGGTTCAACGAATGTTCGTCCAAGGCAGTGGCCGCATTCGCCGAGGATTATCGGGTGGAGCCCACCCCGACCGGTTGTCGGCTGACCTGGACGCTGGCGCAGAAACCGGCCGGCCCGGCGCGGCTGGTGATGCCGATCGTTTCACCACTGTTGAACCTGGCTTTCCGCCGGTTTCTGACCAACTTGCGGCACTACACCGACAAGCGGTTCGCCCCGGTGCGGCAGAGCTAGCCGAGCACCGAAACCTCATAGCGGCCCAAGCCGTTTAATCCCGACGGGAGCTGCCGGTGCAGTGCATTCGTCCGTCCGTCGCCGGGGTGGGCACTTCGTGCTCTAAGCTTTGGTGTTGTGAGCTACGACACCGACGATGACGACGACGACGATGACGACGACATCGACGAGTCGAAACCAAACAACAGCCTGAAATGGGGTTTGGGCGCCGTCATCGTCTTAGCGGTCGTGGCGATCGTCTTGGTGGCCGTGGTGTTGTTCGGCGGTGATACTGCAAAGGATTCAGCCGGGCTAGCGCCGTCTACCCCCAGCTCCGCAGCCGACACCGCCGGCATCGCCAGCGCGCAGGACACCGGGCCGGTCCGGGTCATCACCGAAGACCCCAGCTGCACCGCGTGGACCGGAATCGACAGCAACCTGGCGGGCACCCTGGCCGCGATCGGCGGCGGCAAATGGAACGAGCGGGATCAGTCGATCCCGGCGTCGGCGTGGGACGATGAGCAGCGCAAGCTGAATATGGCTGCCGCACAAGTGTTGCGCACCACGGCCGCGCAAACCGTCGGATTGGTCAAGTTGACGCCGCATCGCGTGATGCGCGAACTCTACGAGCAGTTCATTGCCTACGCGCGGGCCTACGGTCAGCGCGTGCAGAACTACACGCCCAAGGACGGCAACCTGGTGGCGACCGCGAACAGCGCCGCGGCGACGCTGGCCGAGGTCTGCAACGCGATTACCGACGGCCCGGCGGCGGTGCGCGGGCCGTTGGTGGAGCCCGCACCCGCACCGAACCAGACCGCCCCGGTGGGCAATCCCAACAATCCGGTGCCCTTCCTGCCGCAACCCAATGACGTGTGCGCAGACTGGAAGTCGGTCACCGACAAGTTCGCGGCGGACACCGCCGAATGGCAGCAGCTGGACCCCAACGTCCCGGCCACCTTCTGGAACCCGCAACAAAAGGCCGTCAACTCGGCCGTCGGGATGGTGATGAACAGCTATTCCAAGAAGATGCAGCAGTTGGGCCTGCGCTCGGACAACCCCATCCTGCAGGATTTCGCCGACCTGGCCGCGCAGTACCGCAACGCGTTTGTGTTCGCGATACCGACCTATGAGGTGGTCGACCAACACTTGGCGAACGCCTCGACGTACGCCAGCATGACGGTGATGGGCGCTTGCGCGGCAGTGGCTGCCGCACGCTGAGACGACGAACGCCGAGCGTGAAACCGGCGCGGGAAATCCCGCTTCCGGTTCATACTCGGCGCGCGTGCAGCGGTGGTGTTAGGCCCAGCTGGCGCTGACGGCGCCGTCGGTGGAGGCCATGTTGCCGCCGGCGGTCTGCACCTTATTGCCGTGCGTGGCCGCCTGCTCATAAATCACCTGGAAGTTGCGGCCCAACTGGGTGATGAACTCCTGGCAGGCCACCGACCCCGACCCACCCCAAAAGTCACCGGCAGCCAACACATCGGCAATGATCGCCTGATGCTCAGCCTCCAGGGAGGCGGCTTGGGCCTTGATCAACGCACCATGCGCGTCGACATCCCCGAACTGGTAGTTGATGCTCATGCGATAACTCCTTAGCTGCTCAGGGCCGTCTGCGACGCGGCTTCTTGCTGCTCATAGTTATTAGCGTCCCGGATCAACCCGTCCCGCACCCCATGCAGCATGTTCACAATGTTGCGAAACGCCGTCTGCATCTGCCCCATCGTGTCGTAGGACGTGTTGGCCGCAGTCCCACCCCAACCAGCACCCGTGATGTTCATCGACGACGCCCACATCTTGCGAGCCTCATCCTCAACCGTCTGAGCGTGCACATCAAACCGGCCCGCCATCGCGCGCATCTGATGCGGATCGGTCATAAAACGCGTCGGCATGTCTTTATCTCCTTAACTCGTTGCCTGTCAACAGTTCTCGATTACCCGCCGACCGGCGAGCGTGGGATCACCTTGGGCGCCTTGGCCGCAATACCGCTGAGCCCCTTGCCGCTCAGCGCCCCCATCAGCGCCTGACCGAACGGACCGCCCGGGAACGCCGACGACGACATCGCCGGGGCGCTGACGGCGGTGTTCGGCAACACCGGCGCGGCCCGGACCATGGTGCCGCCGGCCGCCGCCGACCACGCCTGCGGCACCTTGAGCGCACCCATCGACGCCGCCTGGCCCAGCTTCGCCGAAATCGCCTGGGTCGCCGAGGTGAAATGGCCGGCCAGCGTCCCCACCGCGCCCTGCAGTTTCCCGTCTACGAATTGCCCGATGGCGGTCATCAACGATTCGGGGGCGCCCATCCCGGTCAGGCCGCTGGTGCCGGTCATCTGCCCCATCCGCGCCAACTGCATGAGCATGCTGATCGGGTACATGGCGAACCGGGCCGGAATGCTGCCATAGTTCGCCAGCGACGCGGGATTGGTGAGCTGTGTTCCCAGGAAGCTGCCCACGATAGGGATCTGCGAAAGCTCTTGGTTCAGAGTATTGAGCACATTCTCTAGGCCACCCGGACCGAAAATGTCCCCCAGTCCGTCCAGGGGCGAGTTGGTCGCTTGCGTGACGTTTTGCGTCACGTTCTCCGCAACAGACTTGGTGGCCATCAGCTGATCCACCCCCGTCGCCTTGGCGGCCTGCGGTGCGGGACTGGGTTTTTGCAGCGTGGAGACATTGGACTGCGACGACGCCATATAGGCGTCCATCACCGCGCCGTCTTGCGCCCAGAACTCCGCATACATCGCCTCGGCGGCCATGATCGCCGGGGTGTTCTGCCCAAAAAAGTTGGTCGCGACCAGCGCGGCCAATAGCGCCCGGTTAGCCTCGATCACCGGCGGCGGGATCGTGCCGGCATGCGCGGTCTCATACAACCCCGCCTGCGCCTTGACCTGCGCACCGATCTGCGCGGCCTGATCCGACGTGTTCTGCAACCACGCCACGTACGGGGCGACCGCGCTCGTCATCGCCGCCGACGAGGTCCCGGTCCACGGACCGCTCGTCAGCCCCGAGACCACCGACCCGTAGGACACCGCCGAGGAACTCAAATCGGCGGCCAACGCGTCCCAGGCCGCCGCGGCCGCCATCAACGACCCCGACCCGGGACCGGCATACATCAACCCGGAGTTGATCTCCGGCGGAAACGCCAAAAAGCTCATTCCCTACCCCGCTCAGTCCGTGGTCGCCGCGTTGGCGGCCTCGGCCGCGGCATACGCGCTGGCATTGGAGGTCAAATTGGCCACCAGGTGTTCGTGCACCGCCGCGGCCTGCGCACTGATCGCCTGGAACAACTCGGCATGCGTCGCGAACTGGGCGGTCGCGAACGCCGATACCAGGTCGGCGGCCGGCGCCACCACCCCCGTGGTCGGACCCGCAGCGGCCGACGCCCCGGCCGTCATCGAGTCACCTATGCTCGCGAGGTTTCCGGCCGCAGCCGACATGATCTCTGGTTCAGCATTGACGAACGACACCTGTACTCCTCCTTAAACCTGAGCACTCGCCCACGGATGTGTGTGAGCAGTCGTTGACTGGTCGGGTTCGCGCACCACCGGGCAACCCCACGCTGGGACACGGCCGACCCGTTCCCACGACCCACCATCGGGGTCGCCGGAGGTAGAGCGCCCGACCGGACCATGTCCGATCGGGCGACGTGTCCGGAGCACCAAGTAGGCAACCTCTCCATGCAGTGCGGCTCAATTGACGCACGTTCACAACAGGTTTTGTTAGCTACGTCCTGCAGGGCCGCGAACCGGTCCGCCGGGCGTGAGCAAATTAACATTGCATAAGCAGGGAGTCCAACTAAATGGACGAACTCTCAGGTTTCGGTTTGCGGGGACGCCGCGCCGAAGGTGCACCAACGTCGGACACGTGCCGGGGCGGTGTGCAAAGCTGGAACAACCGCTAACCAGCCCCAACAGGACCCACGGAGCGTGCGATGACCTTCAACGAAGGTATGCAGATCGACACCAGCACCACGTCGAGCAGCGGCGGCGGGGGCCGGCGGATCGCCATCGGCGGTGGTCTGGGCGGGCTGGTGATCATGGTGGTGGCGCTGCTGCTGGGCGTCGACCCCGGCAATGTGCTCACCCAGCAACCGGTCGACACCCGCGACAACGTCGCACCCGGGTTCGATCTGAACAAATGCCGCACCGGCGCCGACGCCAACAAGTACGTGCAGTGCCGGGTGGTGGCCACCGGCAACTCCGTCGACGCGGTGTGGTCACAGCTGCTACGCGGCTACACCCGGCCGCGGGTGCAGCTGTTCAGCGGGCAGGTCAACACCGGCTGCGGACCGGCCACCAGCGACGTCGGGCCGTTTTACTGCCCGGTCGACAAGACCGCGTACTTCGACACCGACTTCTTCCAGGTGCTGGTTGACCAGTTCGGCTCCAGCGGCGGGCCGCTGGCCCAGGAGTACGTGGTAGCCCACGAGTTCGGCCACCACGTGCAGAACCTGGCCGGGGTGCTAGGCCGCGCCCAGCAGGGCGCCCAAGGCCCCACCGGCAACGGGGTGCGCACCGAGCTGCAGGCCGACTGTTACGCCGGGGTGTGGGCGCACTACGCGTCGATCACCCGGCAGGAAAGCACCGGCGAGCCGTTCCTGCAGCCGCTGAGCGACAAGGACATCGACGACGCGTTGTCGGCGGCGGCGTCGGTCGGTGATGACCGCATCCAGCAGCAGGCGACCGGGCGCACCAACCCGGAGTCGTGGACGCACGGCGCCTCGGCGTGGCGGCAGCACTGGTTCACCGTCGGGTATCAGACCGGCGACCCCAACCGCTGCGACACCTTCGCGGCCCGCGATTTGGGTTGACGCTTCGCCGGTTAGCCCCGCTCAGCCCGATCACGCACCGTACGCGATCGGCCCCCTTCGCCAAGGGGGCCGATCGCCCGGTTTGCCCGCCGCGGTGGGCCCGGTTTAGCCGAGCGGGAAGGACGCCGTCATCGCCAGGCCTAGAACGGGATCGCGGCGGTGGCGGCCTCGAGCAGCATCTGCGGGATATCCGCAAAAACCCCGGGCGCCACCGTGCCGAGCTCGCCGAGGAATTGGGCCGGATCGAACAGGTCGCCCAGGCTCGTCAGGAACTGGGTGGGATCCAGCAGTGCACCGAGCTCGGACAGCCCGTCGGCCCCGAAGGCGCCGCTGAGCGCCTCCAGCGGTGCGCTGAACAGGGCGGTCAGCGGTCCGTCGGTGAGGGCCTGCGTTCCCGTTGCGGCACCGATGGCGTCGGCGATGGTGTCGCGCATCTGCAGCAGCAGCGCAATAGGCCCGCCCGGATCGCTGAGAATGCCCTTGCCGTATTCGAAGCCGTTGAGCACACCGCCGACCACCGCGGTCGGCATGTTGGCCACCGCGCCCAGCGCGCCCAGCACATTCCCGTCGCCGATCGCGTCGACCACCGCCTGTCCGCTTGCCCCGAACGCGTAGACGCCGCTGGCCAGCGGCCCCAGCGCGCCCAGCCCGAGGCCCATCGCGATCTGCGGAATCAGCTGCGCGGCGCTGTACAGGTTGTGCGCGATCTCGACCGGGATCTGGAGCGTCGGCAGCAACGCGAAGCCGGGGGCGATGATCGTCTGGATGATGCCGCTGTAGGCCGCCCTCACCGCATCCTCGAACTGGCCCGCCCCCAGCAGCTCGAACGCCTGGTCCAGGTTGTACCACAGGCCGCCGACGGAACCCGGCGTGAGTTGGGTGACGAGGTTTTCGACCGCCTGCCCGAGGGCACCGGCGTAGGTCTGGCCGTAGCCGAGCCAGTTGGTGACCAGCTGGGTCAGAATCGGTGCGGGATCCGCCAGCACCGTCTTTCCGAGTTCCCCGGCGTTGCTGAATGCGCTCGCGAACACGTCGAGCCACGAGGTGAACAGCGGAACCTGGCTGGGCACGGTGAGCAGTGCGGCGTCGGCACCCACCGCCCCGGTCAGCGTGTTGAGCGCACCACCGAAGATGTCATGGGTCTCGTCGATGAGGGCGCTGGCCCCCGTCGTGAGTTCGACGACACGGTGCTGGATAGCCGGTAGCGGCGCCGCCGCCGGGGTGACGGCGATGGTGCTGGCGCCGACGAGGACGACACCGGCGGTGAGGTAGGGGCGCAGGGTTGCGTGCAAGAGAGCTCCTTTCGTTGTGGTGCGGCACGGCCCACGGACGCTACCTGAGATTCAGCTGAATTTATTTGCCCTTTCGGGCAAATCAATAAAATTACATAACTCAAACTTATGAACAGCAATACGACAGCGCACCAGAATCTGCTGATCAACTCCGCTGTGCGCACAACAAAGCAAACCGTTTCGATTCCCGGTTTAGGTCAAATCGAAACTATCCGTCGCTGATCAGCAGATCTCCCGCCCGTGCGGCTCATCTGCGCACGACGACGCACGTCAACCGCGCCTCCGGGGAGCGCCCGCTTTCCGCTGCCCCCCAGACCGGGCCGGCCAGCCCACCATGCAGCCCGCCACAGCTACCTTGCCCGCCTGTCCGGCCGAAGCAAAGTCTGTGATTACGCTGAGCGGCGGTGAGGTCGTGGTTACCCGGTGGCCCCGGCCAGCAGACCCGCCAACTCGGCGCGGCCCGCCTCGTCCAGCGGCAGCAGCGGTGGGCGGGGGTCGCCGGCCGGGACGCCGAGCAACTCCAGGCCGGCCTTGACCGTGGTGGCCAGCCCGCCGGCCACGATGAACTCCAGCAGCGGTTTGAGGTCGTCGTAGAGCGCCTGCGCCCGGTCGGGTTGGCCGGCGCGCACCGCATCGTAGAGATCCAGGCAGGGCTGGGCGCGCAGATTCGGTGCGGCCGTACACCATCCGGCCGCACCCACCCGGAGCGCGTCGAGCACCAGCGGGTTGCTGCCGTTGTAGAACGGCAACCGGCCGTCGCTGAGCTGGGCCAGGCTGCGCATCCGGGACAGGTCCCCGGTGGACTCCTTGACCATGGTGACGTTGTCGATGGTGTTGAACATCCGCACCAGCAGCTCCGGGCGCATGTCCAGCCCGGACGTCGCCGGGTTGTTGTACGCCATGATCGGGATGTCGATCGCCGCGGACACGCTCGCGTAGTGCTGCTCGATCTCCCGCTCGGACAGCTTCCAGTACGACACCGGAATGATCATCACCGCGTCGGCGCCGGCCTGCTGGGCGTAGCGGGCCCGCCGAATCGTGTTGGCGGTGGTCAGATCCGACGCGCCGACGATCACCGGCACCCGGCCGTTCACCGCCGCGATGGAGGTGTCGACGACGGTGTCGAACTCGGCCTCGTTGAGGTAGGCCAGCTCGCCGGTGCTGCCCAACGGGGCGATCGCGTGCGCGCCGGCGTCGACCAGTCGGGTGACCAGCCGGGTCAGCCGCGCGGTGTCGATACCGTCGGGCGCGAACGGGGTGACCGGGTAGGCGATGATGCCGTGAAACTGCGGGGCGTCGGGCACGTGTCAGGCTCCTTGCTGGGTCAACGCGTCGGGATGGCGCCGCAGCGCGCGCCGGGCGTAGTAGGCGAAATTCGCCTGGCTGCGTTTCGGGGTCAGGGTCCAGTCGTGGGCCTCGCGGGCCAACTGCTCGGGCAGCGGCTGGATGGTCCCGGCGGCCATCGCCGCCAATTGCAGTTTGGCGGCGCGCTCGATGAGCACCGCCAGCGAGCACGCCTCCTCCACGCTGGCGCCGGCCACGATCTGGCCGTGGTGGGCCAGCAGGATCGCCTTCTTGTCGCCGAGAGCGGCCGAGATGATCTCGCCCTCCTCGTTGCCGACCGGCACACCGGGCCACTTGGCCAAGAACGCGCAGTCGTCGTAGAGCGGGGTGGTGTCCATGTGGGAGACGGTCAGCGGCACCTCCAGCATCGACAGCGCCGCCACGTGGAAGGGGTGGGTGTGCACGATGCACTGCACATCGGGCCGGGCCCGGTAGATCCAGCTGTGAAACCGGTTGGCGGGGTTGGCCATTCCGTCGCCGGCCAGCACGTTGAGGTCCTCGTCGACGACCAGCAGGTTGTCCTCGGTGATCTCGTCGAATCCCAGGCCCAGCCGCTGGGTGTAGTAGCTGCCGGGCTGTTCGGCGCGGGCGGTGATCTGCCCGGCCAGACCCGAGTCGTGTCCGGCGTCGAACAACGCCCGGCAGGTCAGCGCCAGCTTCTGCCGGGTGGTCCAGCCGGGGTCGGTGAAGGTGCTGGCGAAGCGGTCCTGGGCGCTTTGCATCAGCTCGGACTTCGAGGCGGTGAAAGTGGTGGCCATCGGGTTCCCTCGCTCTCAGCGATGCGACACTGACACCACTATAGGACACTTTGTGTCATGATGGCGCTGTGACTGCACTGGTGCGGACCATCCGCCGGCAGCGGGGCCTCACGTTGGAGACGCTGGCCGCCGAGACCGGGTTGACCAAAAGCTACCTGTCCAAGATCGAGCGTGGGCAAAGCACGCCGTCGATCGCCGCGGCGATGAAGGTCGCCCGGGCGTTCGACGTCGATGTCGCCCAGTTGTTCTCCGACCAGCCCGCCGAGGACACCCTGGCCGTCGACCGGGCCGCCGACGCCGGACGCTACCGGGCGCTGGCCCCCGGGCTGCTCGGAAAGGCGATGTCGCCGTTCGTGGTTCACCCCACCGGCACCGTCACCGACGACCCGCATCCGACCCACACCGGCCAGGAGTTCGTGTTCGTACACGCCGGGACCATCGAGCTGGATTACGGGGACCGGACCGTCACCCTGGACACCGGGGACAGCGCCTACTTCGACGCGTCGGTCGACCATAGGATCCGTGCGGTCGGCGGCGCGCCGGCCGAGGTGGTCGTCGTCGCCTACAACGAACCCGGGAGCCCGCAGTGAGCGAGTTGTTGTTCTCCTACGGCACGCTGCGCCAACCCGAGGTGCAGGTGGCCACCTTCGGGCGCGAGCTCGACGGCCACGACGACGCGATCGTCGGCTACGAGCTGGACTACGTCACGATCACCGACCCGCACGTCGTCGCCACCAGCGGCAGCGACCGCCACCCGATCCTGAAACCCTCCGACCGGCCCGACGCGCACGTCGACGGCACCGTCTTCAAGATCAGCGAAGCCGAGTTGGCCGCCGCCGATGACTACGAGGTCGACGACTACCGCCGGATTTCGGTGCCGCTGGCCTCCGGCCCGCACGCCTGGGTGTACGTCTTCGCCGACTGAGCTACCACTTGCGGGTAGCGCAGGTCACCCCGCTGCCGCCCTGCTGGGAGACCACCACCTGGCCGTCGACGGCCAGGTCGCAGTGCAGTTCGGGGTTGATCCGCAAACCGCCGCTGGCGGTGACCAGCGCCCACTGGTTCGGGTTGGCCAGCGTGACGGTGTAGGTCAGCGGCTGACCGCCGGTGATCGGGGTGCGGATTTGCTTGAGGTACTGCGACGAGTTGGCGTCGTAGGCCGATTGGCTGGGCGGGTCGGTCTCGATGTACTGGATGTTGACGGTCAGGTCGCTGGTCGCCGTGATCGTGTAGGTGACCTGGTGGCCTTCCGGATCGGCACTGGACGTTGCCGGGCTGACCGCAACGCCGGCGGCCGCCAACATCAGTGCCGCCCCGACGCTGGTTGTCGTTTTACGCACGCTCGTCATATCCGGCAACGCTACCCGAGCGTTACACCCGGGCGTGCGCGTGCCCGATGCGGTAAGAAACAGGGGTGGATGCTTCGGGTCTTCGCCGCCGGACGCTGCTGGTGGGCGGCGGGTCGGCGATTCTCGGCGCGGGCTTCGGCGCCGCCGGGGCCACGCTGCTGGCGCCGCGCGGCCCGTCGCTGTGGACGCGGCCATCCCGCAATGGCGCGCCGCCGGTGGAGGGCCTGCATCTGCAGTTCGGCCGTGACGCCGCGCGCGAGGTGGTGGTGTCCTGGCACACCACCGAGGCGGTGCGCAATCCGCGGGTGCTGCTGGGCACCCCGTCGGGCGGTTTCGGGCGCAGCGTGTCGGCCGACACCCGCACCTACCGAGACGCCAAGTCGGGCACCGAGGTTCGGGTCAACCACGCGCGGTTGACGGGCCTGACCCCGCACACCGATTACGTGTACGCCGCCGTGCACGACGGCACCGACCCGGAGACCGGTACGGTGCGCACCGCCCCGTCGGGGCGACACCCGCTGTGTTTCACCAGCTTCGGCGATCAGGCCACCCCGACGCTGGGCAAGCTGGCGGGTTCCGGCTATGTCAGCGACAATCTCGGCTCGCCGGCGGCCGGCGATACCACCGCCGCGATCGAGCGGATCGGCCCGCTGTTCAACCTGGTCAATGGCGACCTGTGCTATGCGAACCTATCCACCGACCGGATCCGGTCCTGGTCGGACTGGTTCGCCAACAACACCCGCTCGGCGCGGTACCGGCCGTGGATGCCCGCGGCGGGCAACCACGAGAACGAGCGCGGCAACGGGCCGATCGGCTATGCCGCCTACCAAACCTATTTCGCGGTGCCCGACTCCGGCGCCGACGACGAGCTGCGCGGGCTGTGGTATTCGTTTACCGCCGGTTCGGTGCGGGTGATCAGCCTGGCCAACGACGACGTGTGCCTGCAAGACGGCGGGAACACCTATGTGCACGGCTACTCGGGTGGGGCGCAGAAGCGTTGGCTGGAAACCGAACTCGCCGACGCGCGGCGCGACCCGCTGGTCGACTGGGTGGTGGTCTGCATGCATCAGACCGCGATCTCGACCGCCGACCACACCAACGGCGCCGACCTGGGCATCCGCACCGACTGGCTGCCGCTGTTCGACCGGTACGGGGTGGATTTGGTGGTGTGCGGTCACGAGCACCACTACGAGCGGTCGCATCCGCTACGCGGGGCGCTGGGTACCGACACCCGCACCCCGATCCCGGTGGCGACGCGGCCCGACGTGATCGATACCACCGCCGGCACGGTGCACGTGGTCATCGGCGGGGGCGGCACGTCGAAGCCGTCCAATGCCATGTTCTTTGACACGCCGCGGTGCCGGGTGCTGACCGGGGTCGACGGTTTCGATCCGGGGATCGGGCGCAAGGCCCCGATCTATGTGGTCGAGGAGGCGCCCTGGTCGGTGTTCCGGGACCGCGACAACCCGTACGGTTTCGCGGCCTTCGAGGTCGACCCCGGCCAGCCCGGCGGCACCACGTCGATCAAGGCGACGCACTATGCGGTGCGCGGCCCGTTCGGGGCGCTGAGCGTGGTCGACCAGTTCACCTTGACCAAACCGCGCGGCTAGAAGAGGGTCGGCTGCGCCGGTGTCACTGGGGCCGGTGCCGCCTTTTCGGGGGTCGCCGCGGTGAAGGGCCGGTGGTCGCCGGTCAACCGGTGCTTGGTCAGCAGCGGCGTGGCGGTGCGGTGCAGCCGCTCGCGGTAGCTCGCCGGCAGGTAGGCGCCGCGCCGGTACAGCTCGCGGTAGCGGGCGACCAGCTCCGGACGGGAACGCGCTAGCCAGGACATGAACCAGCCGCGGGTGCTGCCGCGCAGGTGCAGCCCGAACACCGTGGCGCTGGTGCCGCCGGCCGCCGCAATCTGTCCCAACAGCGCGTCGAGGTGCTCGACGGAATCGGTCAGGTACGGCAACACCGGCGCCACCATCACGTGGCAGTCCAGCCCGGCGTCGCGGATCGCGGCAATCAGCCCCAGCCGCGCCTGCGGTGTCGGGGTGCCCGGTTCGATGTCTTTGTGCAGCGCCGGGTCCGCGACCGCCAGCGACACCGCCACCGAGACGGCGACTTTTTGCGCCGCCGCGGTGATCAGCGGCAGATCACGGCGCAGCAGGGTGCCCTTGGTGAGGATGGAGAACGGTGTGCCGGATTCGGCGAGCGCACCGATGATGCCCGGCATCAGCGCGTAGCGGCCTTCGGCGCGCTGGTAGGGGTCGGTGTTGGTGCCCAACGCGACGGTCTCGCGGTGCCACGACGGACGGTGCAGCTCCTTGCGCAGCACGTCGGCGACATTGGTCTTGACCACGACCTGGCTGTCGAAGTCGGTGCCAGGGTCGAAGTCCAGGTACTCGTGGGTGGGCCGGGCGAAGCAGTACCGGCAGGCGTGCGAGCAGCCGCGGTAGCCGTTGACGGTGTAGCGGAACGGGAGGTTCGCCGCGTGGGGCACCTTGTTCAGCGCCGATTTGCACAGCACCTCGTGGAAGGTGATGCCGTCGAACTGCGGGGTGCGCACGCTGCGGACGAAGCCGATGCGCTGCAGTCCTGGCAGCGCCCCGTCGTCGACGTCGATGCCCTGTTTGGCCCAACGCATGACTCAATTCGAATCTTTGTTCGAGCTGTTGTCAAGTGTGCGTGCGTCTCGTTGTGCTCAGGAGTCCCAGGAGTCCCGGAAAGGGTGGATGGGGTGTTCCGTCCGCCTCTGAGCGACAAACCGGGGTCTAGGGCCCTCCACGGCCCAACGCACGATCACTCCCGGCGCTGCGGCCCCACCGGTCACCGGCGTCACGGGTTGTCGCTGGTGGGCGGCCGCCCGGCTCTCAGCGACAACCAGCGCCCGCGCAGCGCAACGTCGATGCGCCGGGCCCCGCGGGGCGACGCACTCGATTTCGGCGCGCAGCGCCTGCACCCGCTTGTGGATGCGGTGTTCGGTGCCGCGGGGCATCCACCCCGGCCCGTAGCGGCCGCGCCCGAACCGGCGCACCCGCCCGTATCCGCGCTCCCAGCGCAACGCGTCCGACACGGCCTTCGAGGCCCGCCCGGCGACGACGAAACCCTGGGCATCCAAGGCAGCGACCAACTCCGCGACGCTTGCCGGACCGTGGTCGAATAAATGCAGTGTCAACAGGTAGCGCAGTTCGATGCCGCGCACCAATCGGATGGTTTTGATCATCGCCCCACCGTCGCACCCCGCTCCGACATCGCCGCCGTTGTCGCTGCGAGCCGGGCACTGCCCCACCGGCGACAATCCGTGACACCCGTGACCGGTGGGGCGGCAGCGTCGTAAGTGCCGGCCAGTTGGGCCATCGAGGGCCCTAGCCCCCGGTTTGTCGCTCCAAGGCGGACGCAACACCACATGGGTCCCCAGCCGTGACGGATGTGACGGACGAGGCGCCAGGGGGAACCCCGCGGGGCCAGACGGGCTAGGCCGGGTGAACTCGCGCCAGCACCTCGGCGACCACGTCGTCGACCGCGACGTCGACCTGCACGCCAGCAACCAGATCCTTGACCCCAACGGTGCCCGCCTCGATGTCGCGTTCCCCGGCCACCAACGCCAGCGACGCACCGGAGCGGTCGGCGGCGCGCATCGCGCCCTTGAGCCCGCGATCGCCGTAGGCCAAATCGACGCGCACCCCGGCGGCCCGCAACTGCCCGGCCAGCACCGCCAGCTGCAGTTTGGCCCGCTCCCCCAGCGGAACCCCGAACACGTCGCACCGGGTCGACACACCCACGGATTTGCCCTCGGCGGCCAACGCCAACAGCGTCCTATCCACCCCGAGCCCGAACCCGATACCGGACAGGTCCTGGCCGCCCAGCTCGCGCATCAGCCCGTCATAGCGGCCGCCGCCGCCGATGCCGGACTGCGCGCCCAACCCGTCGTGCACAAACTCGAAGGTGGTCTTGGTGTAGTAGTCCAGCCCGCGCACCATCCGTGGGTTGATCACATACGGCACGCCCAGCGCGTCCAGGTGGGCCAGCACCGTCTCGAAGTGCTGCTTGGCCACATCGGAGAGATGGTCGAGCATCACCGGCGCGTCGGCGGTCATCGCGCGGACGTCGGGGCGTTTGTCGTCGAGCACCCGCAGCGGGTTGATCTCGGCGCGCCGCCGGGTCTCGTCGTCCAGGTCGAGCCCGAACAGGAACTCCTGCAACAGTTCTCGGTAGGCGGGCCGGCAGGTGTCGTCGCCCAGCGAGGTGATCTCCAGTCGGAAGCCGTCCAGGCCCAGCGATCGGAACCCGGCGTCGGCGACCGCGATCACCTCCGCGTCCAGCGCCGGGTCGTCGACGCCGATGGCCTCCACCCCGACCTGCTGCAGCTGGCGGTAGCGGCCGGCCTGCGGGCGCTCGTAGCGGAAGAACGGCCCGGCGTAGCACAGCTTGACCGGCAACTGGCCGCGGTCCAGCCCATGCTCGATCACCGCGCGCACCACCCCGGCGGTGCCTTCCGGGCGCAGCGTCACCGAGCGGTCACCCCGGTCGGCGAAGGTGTACATCTCCTTGGAGACCACGTCGGTGGACTCCCCCACCCCGCGGGCGAACAAGCCGGTGTCCTCGAAGACGGGCAACTCGATGTCGCCGTAGCCGGCGCGGCGGGCGACGTCGAGCAACCCGGCGCGCACCGCGACAAAGGCCGCCGAGTCCGGCGGAACGTAGTCGGGCACCCCCTTGGGGGCGGAAAATGCGGTCACGCGCTCAAGCCTTGCAGAAACGGGTTGCTGCGACGTTCGGCGCCGATGGTGGTTTGCGGGCCGTGCCCGGGCAGCACCACGGTGGCGTCGTCGAGCACCAACAGTTTGTCGACGATGGATCCCAGCAGGTCGCGCCCGCTGCCGCCGGGCAGGTCGGTGCGGCCCACCGAACCGGCGAACAGGGTATCCCCGCTGAACACCACCTCGGTGGCGTCCCCGGCGACCCGGAACACCACCGATCCGCGGGTGTGGCCGGGCGTGTGGTCGACGGTGATGGTGGTGCCGCCGATACCGATTTTGTCGCCGTCGCGATCCAGCTCGATCACCTGTTTGGGTTCGCGGAACAGCGCACCGAACAGCAGCTGGCCCAGTCGGGGCCCGAAACCCTTGATCGGGTCGGACAGCATGAACCGGTCCTCGCCGTGGATGTAGGTCGGGCAGCCGTAGGTGTCGGACACCTTCTGCGCCGACCAGACGTGGTCGATATGCCCGTGGGTGAGCAGCACCGCGGCCGGCGTCAGCCGGTTTTCGTCCAGGATCTTGCGCAGCGGACCCATCGCCCGCTGGCCGGGGTCGACGATGACGGCGTCCGTCCCGGCCCGCGGGGCCAGCACGTAGCAGTTGCACGCCAGCATCCCTGCCGGAAATCCGGTGATCAACACGGTTCCCAGTTTCCCATCCCAAACCACCCGGGTTCAGCGAGGGCTGGCACACTCAACTCCCGAGTGAGCACGTCGCCCGGCGACGATGCGGACCGCACGGGCCCGCTGAGGAGCCGGCCATCAAGCTAGCCACGGAGGTTATCGGCGGTGCCGACCAACGAACAACGACGCGCAGCAGCCAAGCGCAAGCTGGAACGACAGCTGGAGCGCCGTGCCCAGCAAGCCCGGCGCAACCGGATCCTGACCATCGTCGGGGCGGTGGTCGCGGTGCTGGTGGTGGCCGGTGCGGCGGGGACGGCCATCGTGCTGAAGTCCCACCACAACTCCGAGCGCAGCACCGCATCGGCGACGACCAGCAGCGAGGCGTCGGAGGCACCGGGCGCGCCGGGTCAACTGCCGGCGTTCAAGCCGCCGGCGGACCTGGGTGCCAACTGCGAGTACCCGCCGTCGGTGGAGCCGGCCAGCAAACCGGTGGAGCCGCCGCGGTCGGGTAAGGTCCCCACCGACCCGGCCCAGATCAGCGTCAGCATGGTGACCGATCAGGGCCCGATCGGCCTGATGCTGAACAACGCCCAAGCACCGTGCACGGTCAACAGCTTCGCCAGCCTGGCCAGCAAGCACTTCTTCGACAACACCGGATGCCACCGGCTCACCACGGCTCCCGTCCTGCACGTGCTGCAGTGCGGCGACCCGACCGGCACCGGCACCGGTGGCCCCGGCTACCAGTTCGCCAACGAGTACCCCACCAACCAGTACCCGCCCGGCGACCCGGCACTGCAAGAACCCGTCACCTACCCGCGCGGCACGCTGGCCATGGCCCATTCCGCGCAGCCGAATTCCAACGGCAGCCAGTTCTTCCTGGTGTATCAGGATTCGAAGCTGCCCCCGGACTACACGGTGTTCGGCAAGATCCAAGATGACGGGCTGGCCACCCTGGACAAGATCGCCAAGGGCGGTGTCGCCCCCGGCGGCAAGGCCCCCGACGACGGTCCGCCGAACACCAAGGTCACCATCACCTCGGCGCTGCTGGACTGAGCCGATGACCGCCTCGCGGGGACCCCACCGCCCGCAGAACCCGATCCCCAGCTCCATCCTCATCGGCGCGGGCATCATCGGCGCGGTGGTGATCGTCGTCGCCGTGGTCTTCGCCCTGGTGAGCCACGACAGCGGCGCCGTCCAGCACCCGACAGCAACCAGCCAGGCCCCGGTCTACACCCCGCCCAGCCGCAAGCCGGCGCCGCCGGCCAACGGGCGGCTGCCGGTGTTCACCGCGCCGGCCGGCCTGGGTGCCAACTGCCAATACCCGCGGACACCGCAGCCGGCCGCCAAGGACGTCGATCCGCCCCGGTCCGGCCGGGTGTCCACCGACCCGGCGGAGATCGGCGCCACCATCGACACCGATCAGGGCCCGATCGGGGTGACGCTGGACAACGCCAAAGCGCCGTGCACGGTCAACAGCTTCATCAGCCTGGCCCACCAGGGCTACTTCGATGACACCGGGTGCCACCGGCTGACCACCGCGGCGTCGCTCGGTGTACTCCAATGCGGCGACCCCTCCGGCGACGGCAGCGGCGGGCCCGGCTACGACTTCGCCAACGAATACCCGACCACCGAGTACCCGCCCGGTGACCCCGGGCTGAAACGCCCCGTGCTGTATCCGCGCGGCACCCTGGCGATGGCCAACGCCGGACCCAACACCAACGGCAGCCAGTTCTTCCTGGTGTACCGGGATTCCCAATTACCGCCGCAATACACGGTTTTCGGCACCATCGGGGATGACGGGCTGGCCACCCTGGACGCCATCGCCGCGGGCGGCGTCGAAGCCGGCGGCCGGTCACCGGAGGACGGCGCACCGAACACCAAGGTCACCATCACCGCGGTGCACGTGGACTAGTAGGCAATGGAGTCATTCGGGCGCTACCAACTGCTGGACGTGGTGAGCCGCAGCGACACCGGCGAGGTGTATCGCGCCCACGACACCGGCACCGACCGCGTCGTCGCCGTCAAGGTGTTGTCCGCGCAGCTCTCCGCGGATCCGGAGTTTGCGCAACGCTTCCGCGACGACACCCGTCGCACCGCGGACCTCAACGACCCGCACATCGTGCCGATCCACAACTACGGCGACATCGACGGCCGCCTCTACCTCGACATGCGGCTCATCGAGGGCCGCGACCTGGCCACCGTCCTCGCCCAGGAGGGCCGGCTGCACCCCGCCCGCGCCGTGGCGATCATCGAACAGCTCGCGGCCACCCTCGACGCGGCCCACCACGCCGGGCTTACGCCCCGCGACCTCAGGCCGTCCACCGTGCTGATCGACGCCCACGACTTCGTCTACCTCAGCGATTTCGGCGCCGTTTCCAACCCGCGCACCGATATCCCGGCGCTGGCCGGCGTGCTGTACGCATGCCTGACCGGTCAACACCCCGGCCTGGCACCGGACATCCCGCCGGGGCTGGGCGCCGTCATCGCCCGGGGTAGGGCCGAGAACCCGGCCGAGCGCTACCACACCGCAACCGAACTCGCGTACGCCGCCCGCGCGGCGCTGAACCCGGTGCCGATCTATTCCAGCACGATGCCCCCGCCGCCGGGCGGGCAGTCCGCGCTGGTGCGCGCCCTGGTGTGTGTGGCGGTGTTCGCGGTTTTGCTGGTCGGCGGCTACCTGACCGTGTTGGTGTCCAGCGGCCGCGCCGTACCCAAGCTGGGCGTCGACCTGGCGGGTGGTACCCGAGTCACCTTGACGCCCAGGACCTCCGATGGATCGGCCCCGACCCGGGAGGCCCTGGCGCGGACGCAAAAGGTGCTCAGCGCGCGGGCGCCCGGCACGACTGTCGCCGTCGACGGTGACAACCTGGTGGTCACCGTCCCCGGCGGCGACGCCGGCCGGGTGCGCACCCTGGCCCAGACCGGGCAGCTCTACATCCGCCCGGTGATCAATGCGGTTCCGGCGCAAAGTGATTCCAACCAGTGGACGTCGGCGCCGCCGAGTCCCGACCGAGACCTCGCCGCGAGAATTGCCATGGCGAAGAAGTTGCGGCAAAGCGACAACCAGTTCATCCAGTCGTTGTCGCTGCGCATCATGGCCACCCAGTGCGGCGAAGAGAAAGAGGATGTGCTCGCCGGCCGCGACGACCCCAAGCTGCCGTTGGTGACCTGCTCGAAGGACCGCAAGGTGGCCTACCTGCTGGGCCCGTCGATCATCAGCGGTGACCAAATCCGCGACGCCAGTGCGGGTTTCGATCGGCAAAGCGGCGGCTACGTCGTCGAAGTGCGGTTCAAAAAAGATGCGGCCAACACCTGGGCGGATTACACCGGCGCCCACGTCGGCACCCAGACCGCGTTCACACTGGACACGCAGGTGGTCAGCGCGCCGCAGATCCAGGAGGCCATCCCCGGCGGCCGGACCCGGATTAGCGGAGACTTCACCCGGGCACAGGCCGAGGTGCTGGCCGGCGTGCTGAAATCCGGGTCGCTGCCGCTGTCGTTCGACTCCTCGGACGCCCAGACCGTGTCGCCGATAGTCAGTCCGGGCGCCGTGCGGGCGGGGCTGGTCGCGGCCGCGGTGATCCTGGTGGCGCTACTGATCGCCGCGCTGATGTACCACCGTGCGCTGGGGCTTATCGCCGGTGTGTCCGTCGCCGCTTCGGCGGCAATGGTTTTCGCGATCCTAGTACTCGTCGGACGTTACCTGGGTTACCTGCTGGAGCTGCCCGGCCTGGCCGGCCTGGGTGTCGGCCTGGTGGGTATCGTGGCGTCGTTGGCGTTGCTGGTGGCGCGTGCCAGAGCCGACATCAGGGCAGGCGCGGTACCGCCGACGTGGCGACGCGCCCGCAACGTCGTCCTGGCTGGAAACGCCGGTGCGGCACTGATAGCCGGGGCGCTGGCGGTGGTGCCGGTGGCCGCGGTCAAAAACTTCGCGGTCGCCTTGGGTGTCACCGCGGTCGTCAACGTGCTGGTGCTGGTGCTGGTGACCTGGCCGCTGCTGTCTGTGGTCTCCCGGCCACCGAAACCGGTTGCGCCCGCCCCGATCCCGGGCTACCCGCCGGGGCCGGTCATGCCCGGGCACGCGCCGCCGGTGATGTTCCAGCAGTCACCCAGCGACACCCGCCGCACGCTGGCCATTATCGCGGCGGTGATCGCGGCAGCGGTGGTCGTAGCCGCGGCGACGGTGGCGGTGGTTACCCGCGACGCCCGGAGCCGGACGGCGCCGTCGACCAACGACGCCCGGACAACCACCAGCGCGGCGGCCTCCAGTACGGCTCCGCCGGGTAACGGGCAGCTGCCACCGTTCACCGCGCCGGCCGACCTGGGCGCCAACTGCCAATACCCGCCGGCCATGGAGCCGGCCAGCAAACCGGTGGAGCTGCCCCGGTCGGGTAAGGTCCCCACCGACCCGGCCCAGGTCAGCGCCAGCATGGACACCGATCAGGGCCCGATCGGGTTGACGCTGGACAACGGCAAAGCGCCGTGCACGGTCAACAGCTTCATCAGCCTGGCCCAGCAGGGCTACTTCGATAACACCCAATGCCACCGGCTAACCACCGCGGCGTCGTTGAGCGTGCTGCAGTGCGGCGATCCGGACGCGAACGGCACCGGCGGGCCCGGCTATCAGTTCGCCAACGAGTACCCCACCGACCAATACCCGCCGGATGACCCCGCGCTGCAGGACCCGGTGGTGTACCCGCGCGGCACCCTGGCCATGGCCAACGCCGGGCCGAACACCAACGGCAGCCAGTTCTTCCTGGTATACCGGGATTCCCAATTGCCGCCGCAATACACGGTTTTCGGGTCGATCGATCAGGCGGGGCTGGCCACGCTGGACAAGATCGCGGCGGGCGGCGTCGCTTCCGGCGGCCAAGCGGCGGACGACGGCCCGCCGGCCCTCAAGGTCACGATCACCTCGATCCGGCTGGACTGAGTTCTTCCGCCGAGCGTGCGTGTCCCCGGCCGACACGCCGCGCGGAACCCCGGATCTGCGCACGCTCGGCATACGCTCGGCACCAAGGGAGGAAGTGGGCAATGGAGTCATTCGGACGCTATCAACTGCTGGATGTGGTGGGCCGCGGCGACACCGGTGAGGTGTTCCGCGCCGAGGACGGCGCGACGGGCCGGGCGGTCGCGGTCAAGGTGCTGTCCGCGCAGCTCTCCGCGGATCCGGAGTTCGCGCAACGCTTCCGCGACGACACCCGGCTGGCGGCGGACCTCAACGATCCGCACATCGTGCCGATCCACAACTACGGCGACATCGACGGCCGCCTCTACGTCGACATGCGGCTCATCGAGGGCCGCGACCTGGCCACCGTCCTCGCCCACGACGGCCGGCTGCACCCCGCCCGCGCCGTGGCAATCATCGAACAAGTCGCGTCAGCACTCGACACCGCCCACCACGCCGGGCTCACCCACCGCGACCTCAGGCCGTCCAACGTCCTGATCGACGCCCGCGACTTCGCCTACCTGACCTTCGGCGCCACCGACCACGCCGCCGCCACCGGCCCGCGCGCCGACGTCCCGGCGCTGGCCCGTCTGCTCTACCAATGCCTCACCGGCCAGCGCCTCGAGCCTGGCGCGCCGGCACCGCAACTGTCCCTCACCGCACCCGACATCCCCCCGACGCTCGACGCCGTCATCGCCCGCGGCGTGGCCGTCAACTCCAACGAGTACTACCAGACCGCAACCGAACTCGCCCAGGCCGCGCAAGCCGCGTTGGCCCTTCCGCCCGCAGCGCCCGCCCAGCCGACGCCCTGGCAGCCCGGCCCCATGCCGGCCGCCCGGCCGCGGCGCACCGGTCTCGTCGTGGCGATCAGCGCTGCCGTCGCGGTCGTCGTGGTGATCGCGGGGGTCGCCGGATACCTGGTG